>NZ_JBYSWK010000034.1:0-47096 GCF_058781025.1 Heyndrickxia sp. FW510-T9
TCATAAAACATTCTTTAGACTTAATGAATTTAGAAAACAGATTTCTTCCAAATAGATAATATTATGTTTATATTGCTCTGTCACTTTACAATAGAAAGGTCTCATAAAAGAGACCTCTTTTATATAAATTAATTATATTTGCTTACACTATGTTAGTTAGCTTACATTATTAATCTTATACAAGTATTAATATCTTTCATCAATGAAATTACTGAGCACAATCATGTTTAATTGGCGCAAAAACTCTTTATAATATCCCGACTCATAATGAGGTGGTTCAGCCTTGTTTCCAAATGGATATAGTTCATCACCGATAAAATTAGATCTTGTTAAATCAATATTTTGAGCTTTCGGTAATTTCACCAAAAAATAATGGTCCATTTTTTCCCATAACTCATTACGTTGCCTTATCCAATTCAAATTCGGAAAATCTTGAATATTGCGTTTTGAATCTAAATATTTTTGGGCATACCTTCCAGAGTTAAGAATAATTTTTTCTTCAGGTATTATTTCGGTTAATTTGGATATAAATGCATCAGCTGATTTTTTCCACATCTCAAAAAACTCAAAATCATTATGATGCAGTATATAAGTTACTTCATTCTGGTTGTTTGTTAAAAAATTTGTTTTAGCTAACATATAATTTAAAGTAACAATTTGATTATCATTTATTTTAACAAGATTATGAGTAGCGTCTATATCTAAATCTAAAATAAAATAATCTGGAGATGAACGTTTTAAATCTTCAAAGAATGTTTTATTAAAGTCCCTTTGTACAAATGGCAAAAATTTATCTTCTATCTCACCAATATCTTCTTTTTTTAATGAAACTGGTTCAGATGTAAGACTAATTAAAGAAGAATGAAATTGTAAAAAAACTACCTGATACAAATCTTTATATTCTGGGTTAAAATATGGCATTGAATTAAATGGGTTTCTACTATAACAAGTACCCAGAACTGCAACTTTTACTGAATTTTTTTTCACTTCTTTTGTATCTGAAATAAATAAGGATAAACCATGGGATCCTGTAACATATGGTTTAATTTTTTTTGCAGGAGTTGATGAATTAAACTTATAATATTCATAATTCTTACTTTTATAGCCATCAATAAATTTTACAGGAAAATCTTCTACATTATTATTCCCTTGAATTCGTATAAACACATCCCAAATACTTCCTATAAATGCTTGATCAATAGGGAAAACTTCATTCAGTGAATATTCAGCTGAATAAATATTTCCAACTATATCAAGTGGAATTGATTTTTCCACAAAATAAGGGTTGGATGTTCCAACAGGATTACGTTGCTTTAATACGCAAGCTACCGCTTTATAATCTACTTTATCGACATTATTTTCTTCAAGTGATATAAAACCTTCCAAACTAATTTCACCATTGCTTTCATTGAAAGTTACGTCACTTACTCTAGCAACAATATTTTTTCTTTTCACATAAATTGATAAAGTTTCATTTTTTGTTATATATGGTTTTATTAGATAGAATTCGTTTTTTTCACATGTAAAGTAATCAAACTTACTTTCAGCACTGACTTGTACTTTAATTAGTTGATATGTTTCAAAATTTGCACTTTTAACAATTAATATAAGATCAAGCACATCACCATTAATTAAATCTATAAGTTGTTTAGATAATGGTAATTCAAATATAATATTTTGATTTTTAATAGAAGGAGTGACAATACTATCTATAACCTGCATCAAGTCATTATCTCTATTTTTAACTCCTAGACTCACCATTGAATTATCAATATTCATGTTTTCAATGTTATATTGTAGTGTACCTTTTAAGGTGCCTAATGTATATTCAATATCATATATGATTGCACTAACTTCTAATTCACGTATATAAAAAGCAACTGTATTTTTTTTTGTTAAATATGGCTTTATTTTATATGATCTTTTTTCTTTAAAATAATAATAACCAAATTCCAATTGGTCAATCTTACATTGATATTCCTTTTCATTCTCAACACAAATTAAATACCATGTACTATTATGTGAAATATTGGTAGAATTGAACATCCTATCTAAATTAAAATCTAATAACACATATTGGCTATCAATTTGATTTTGCTGAATAGGAATCTTAATTGGAGGTACATACTTTGGGACATCATAATTAATTAGAAAAAAGTTGTTCTGACTGCCAGAATCCCCTGAAATCTGGACTTGCATATACACTTGTCCTGTTTCATTTTCATAAGAAAATTCACTAACAGATAGTGTTTTCATTAATACACCCCTTATTTAATACTTAACTTTTCAATAGCTCTAAATATTCTCTCACTATTTTTATCGTCTTTATATAGAAAGAATTTATCTGAGTTTTTTTTGTATTTATCTTCAATAACAAACTTACGTTTAATTACACTATGAATTTTTTCTACTAATGAATCCTCATCAGTCATTATTTCACCGAAATCTTTATAATTAATTTCTTTAACAGGACCATGATGATTATTATACGGATCAAATTGAAATAAAAGCGTTGGTTTTTCCATATATAAAAAATCAGCCATTACAGATGAATAATCCGTTATTAATAAAGCACTTTCTTTTAACAATTCCGATACTACTGAGTTTTGTTGTGTAAGAAATTCTATATTAGGGTGATCGAATACAAATTCATCCATAAACTTCTGCATTTGATTGTGAATGTAAAACTTCACATCAATATCTTCTTGTTCAATTAATTTTAGAAATTGTTCATTACGTATTAGATGATAGTAACGGTAAAAATAATCTGAACGAAGAAATTCACTTTGATTTAATCTATAAAGAGAACGTCTCCATGTCGGCATAATTAATATCTGTTTTTTAACTTTTATATCATGTAAGTTGTCAAATCTACTTAATCCCGTTACAACAACTTCTTCATTGTTATACCCTAATGTATTCTTGATCACTTCTTTTTCAGCATTTGAACTTGCTATGAAGAGTGATTGATGGTATAAGTCTTTGTTTAAATATGGTGCAATGTTATGAATTATAACACCATGTTGAAGTGTAATTTGCTGCCTTTTCTCAACAACATCCCCAAATATTTCCTTAAAATTGAGTTCTGGTTCTGGATAAGAAGTTTCTTCAAATACCCAGGCACTAATATATTTTTTTGCTACTAACATAAAGATCCAGTGCTTTAAACTAGAATGATAGATAACATTACCTAATTCCTTTACTTTTTCAACGTGTGGGGAATCGTCATTAATAATATAATATATAGGTTTTTCAGGATGTTTTTCACGACAATATTTAAAAAAATTATAGCCATTATCTTCTGCTTGGTCTGCTCTTTCACTAACTAACCAAACTTCTTTTCTGCTAAACTTTAACTTAACAGGAATACTTAATAACTGCACTCTCCATTTTATAGCTATATTTTTTATCTTTTGTTTCCACATAATGATTTTGCGTAGAGGAGTTGTTACTTTCCAAGACAAGGAATCTTCAATAGGATAATGTTTTATTTTCCCTTCCAACTCTTTTGTTGTATTATACCAGTAACGCTTTCCTCGTAATAATTTTATATAATAGAGCCCCTCAACATACAAACCTTCCCGAACCATTTCCGTAAAAGGAATATATACATTTAATTTCCAATTTTCTAATAGCCCATTGTCTACATATAATAAGGATTCCTTTAATATATTTAAAATAGACTCTTGTTTGTCATATGGTAGTAAATCAACAAAAATACGATTATCAATTAAATGAAATAATTTTACGAGTAAAGCCTTTTTATAAAGTATCATAAAATTATGTTGATACATTCCTGCTTTTGAATCTAGAAGATAACGAATATTTTGCCCTACTGAAATAATAAACTCTTTATCTTGAACATTCGATTCACTGAAATAAGCACTATCAATTATTTCATACTTGAATTCATTTAATAGAAATAGGTCAAAATATAATTCAGTTAGTGTTAGTGTTGTAATATTGCCAAAGTTTTTTAAGTCGTAATTTTCCAAAACCATTTTCTTTATTACTTTCATTGATGTGATATCTTCATATTCCATTTCATCAACTTTATTTTCTTCTTGTCTGTGTTCACTTTTTTCTTTTGTTAAGAGCTGAAAAAAATCATATTCTTTGTTATTTTCAATCGCTGATATTATTACATCAAAAAATGAATGAGTAAAACTAACCGGTCTATCAATAAATAAAACATATTCTGATCCTATATTTCTTAATCCAAAATCATGTTTAGGTATGACTGAAATATTCTTACCCACAATTGATTCCTTATTTTCTAACTTATCATTTCCCAGAATAATAAGTTCAATATTCTGCCTATCTTTAATTAACTTAACAATTTCGAACAATTCATTTTCCTTGTTAAATAAGGAGAAACACTCTGGTAACAATACTAGACTCAAACGCATTAGTAACTCTCCTTTTGCTATCTATCCATAAGTAATTAAATAAGAATATGTTCATTCTACATATTCTTATTTAAATTAAATGATTTTTTATTTAATCCTTTCAAGTTATGCATAATTGTTTTAAATAATCCAAAACCGCTTTTATATAAACGTGGTAGGTGAAAAACAATTGTGTTAAAGATACGCTCGTTATTGTTCTGATCATTGTATGCGAAATATTTACTTCGTTTCTTCTTAAATATTTCCTTTTCCTTAAAGCCATTCTCTGCATATTCTTGAACTGTATTAATAAGTTCTCTTAAGCTTTTAACCTGTTCTCCGAATAAGTCACTAGAAAAATCAAGATAACTTCCTTGATTTTCAAGATATTCTTTATGATCAAATTGATAAAAAACAACAGGTTTTCCCAAATAAAACATATCCCATGCCACACTGGAAAAATCAGTTACCATTAAAGCAGCTTTCTCAATTTCCTTTTGTACGGAAGTAAATCCATCACAACAAACAGTAATCCGCTCATTTAAAGACTTGAATAGGTGCACATATTGGGTGAATTTAGGATGAAGTAAAAATGTTACAAATAAGTTATTTTCCTCAATTACTTTAACTAATTCATCGGAGGCAATCATATTCATATATGTTTGATAGTAGTTTGTTAAAATAAAATCGTCATCTGAAATACTATCCATCCAAGATCTCCAAGTGGGCATCACAAGGATATTTTTACCAGTTGACGCATTTTTAAGTTGGTCCCATCTAGATAATCCAGTTACTTCTACTAAATTATCATGATAACCAAAGTGAGTTGTAATAATACTTTTTTCATATTCTGAGGATGTAATAAACAAATCTGCTCTATTATTACTATTATAATGAAAGATATTATCTACTTTCTTTAACCCGATAACACCATGTTGCAGGAATATTTGTTTTTTTGTATTAATAATCCTACGTATTAATCCTCTCTGAATCTTTATATCATATATATGGGCTTTAGTTTCAGATGATATTAACAATGTAGATGCTAAAAGATAAACCATATATTTAAAACTCATAAATTTTAAGACTCTATCTTCCATTCCATCTAAATATTTGATATCTGAAGAATCTTCTTGAATTACATAGTAAAAATTAGAATGTTTTTTATTTTTATAGCAATATTGAAAAAAAGCAAACCCATTGTCTTGTGCTCTAGCTGAATTTTTTTCAAAACCAATCCATAGTTTTTTTGATGCCCAATAAGGTTTTAATAAAAAATATATCAACAAAGCGAATAGCCATCTCCACTGGTATTGTTTTGTCTCATAAAACTTTTTTTCCTTATATGTAAAAGAAAGGGATCCATGAAAGGTGATATAAGGAAATAAATGATAACCTTGACTAATATTTATAGACTTAATAAAAGGCAATAGATTCATCTTAAATCTTATTTTACTATTTTTAACCTTAACACGGATAAGATCTATCTTATTGTTAATTTCCACTTCTATATAAGCATCCCAATAATATGGTTGCCAATCTACATAATTTACATCTACTTCGAAGAAAATATTATTCTTTTTTTCAAATTTGACGGGAAATTTATATATTTTTTTATTTGAACTATTTCTTTGTAATAATACAAAATTAACTACTTTATAGTTAGCAGTTTCAGAGTCGCAAAAAATTTCCCCAAATATCAAATTCCTTTTACTTTTCAAAGCTATTAAATTTGCGTTTATCATATTAACTCATCCACCATTTTAGACATTCATTTTTGTAGATATCAATTATTAATTAATTGATAGTTTTACTTTTTTAATGATTCGTCTAGTTTTATTATTCAATACCCTTAATGGTCTACTAATTTTCCATGACTTACTATTTATAAATCCTAATTGCTTTCTATATATCTTGAGTAATTTATTACCTTCAATATACCAGAACTTACGAGAAATATGCATTTGTGTGTATTCCATAGCAAGTTCAATATAACCTCTATTTAGTAAGCTAACAATAGGTAATTCTAAATTAAAATATTTGTGAACAAGTTCTGGATTATAATCAGTAACAACATCACTTATTTCTTCTAAAATTAATACTCTCTCTTCATAAGGCAAATTATTAAACTCTGGATCAATTAGCTTCCAAAATATTGACCTTAATGCATTTATTAAGAAAACTTCATATTGTTCAATTGATAATAAAGGTTTTATGATTCTAGCTGATTTACAATCATTTAAAATAGATGGTTTCATATCTTGTTGTGTCATAGAACGATTTTCTTGATCATCACGTGTTCTGTACAGATAAACAGAGTCAGGGATAAAGCTGAATTTTTCAGCTAAAGTAAAGAGCTGAATATCATAATATTTATCTTCTCCATTTTTCATTCCTTCAATAAATCTTATTTTATGTTTTCTAATAAATGAAGTTTTGACTAGCTTTATAATAATTGCTGTCTTAACTTGTAAAAAGAAAGGAACTTCCTTGATCGACACATTGTAATAACTCTTTTTCATTAAATAATCTCGGAAGGTTAAATGAACCCTAGTTTTTCTCTTTGGATCGCTATCACTAAAACTTTCCATTGTTCCCATGACAAAATCGGAATCTAGTTTTTCGGCTAAAGTATATAATTTTTTATAAGCATCTGCTGGGATATAATCATCTGGATCCAAAAATATAGTGTATTTTCCTGTTGCTTTGTCGATACCTATGTTTCTGGGTTTTCCAGGTGCCCCGGAATTTGTAGGTAACTCAATTAGTTTTACGTTAGAATACTTTTTTTTATAATTTCTAAGTATCTCAATTGTCCCATCTGTTGAACAATCATCGACAAAAATTATCTCCAAATGTTCGAATCCAATATTTTGATTAAGTAAAGAATTAAATGTTTCCTCTACATAATTCACTACATTGTAAACAGGCAATATTACAGATATATATGGTTGTTCCACCCTACTTACCCACCTTTTTAATATTTCGTAATATAATTTATTGATGTTAGAGTGAAGATAGAATTTTATAATTTAGGGTTATACATTAATTAATGTCTATCAATCTATTTAGAGTAAAAATCTTAGCAATAATAAAATAGATGATTCTTTAAACTAACGACTTTTCATTTCCCATGAATTCCTTCATGAATTTCAAGACTTCATTTCGAAGCTCTTCACGCTGCAATGCGAACTCTATTGTTGTTTTAACAAACCCTAACTTCTCTCCCACGTCAAATCTCTTTCCTTCAAAATCATAAGCAAACACTCGTTGTATTTCATTTAACTTTTGAATTGCGTCTGTAAGTTGAATTTCTCCGCCTGCACCTGTCTCTTGTTTTTCTAAACAAAGAAAAATCTCTGGTGTTAAAATATAACGTCCCATAATCGCTAAATTGGATGGCGCAGTACCTTGCTTAGGCTTTTCAACGAAATTATTAACTTGGTAGCGTCTCCCTTCTTGTGTAGAAGGATCAATAATTCCATAACGATGAGTTTCATTATCAGGCACTTGTTGCACTCCAATAATAGAAGAACGAGTATTTTCAAATTGATCGATTAACTGTCTTAAGCATGGAGTATCACTTTGAACAATATCATCACCTAATAGAACAGCAAAAGGTTCATCTCCAATAAAACTGCGTGCACACCATACTGCATGTCCTAAACCTTTTGGTTCCTTTTGTCGAATATAATGGATATTCGCTAGTTCAGATGAATATTGAACCTTATCTAATAAATCTAATTTACCTTTTTCTGATAAGTTTTGTTCAAGCTCAGGAGCATAATCAAAATGATCTTCAATAGCTCGTTTTCCTTTTCCAGTAACAATTATAATATCTTCAATACCTGAAGCAACGGCCTCTTCAATAATATACTCAATAGTAGGCTTATCCACTATCGGTAACATTTCTTTTGGCATTGCCTTTGTTGCTGGCAAAAATCTTGTCCCTAATCCTGCAGCTGGTATAATAGCTTTTCTTACTTTTTTCAATTATACTTCCCCCTCAAAATCCAAAAACTCTATATTAATCTATTTAAGTAAACAAAATAAATATCTAATAAAAAACCACAATCGACATGATCTTTTATTAGACATCTATTTTCATATAATAAGCATTATTAATTTTTATTAGTTATTCGAATTAATATAGTACTATATTATCATTGTATTTCTGCAAGATAAATAGATGTATTTTGTCGAATACTGTCAAATTTGATTGTTTTACAGTATAATTTGGTGAGATTTACATTTTTATGATAAATCTTCATACAATTATACCATAATGTGCTAACATTCGCATCAAATCAGCCTAATCCTTCTGCTTTTTAACATTAATAATGAAACAATAGAATGTCACTAAAGTTCTTTTTTATTAATGGATATAAAACACCAAAAATCGACAATAGTAGGAGAGACATCATTTTTAGATAGCTTATTCTTGGATACTTCAAAAAAATAGGGAACCTCATCTTAAGCATAAGATGGTTCCCATTTTGTAAATAAAATAGACGTAATTTAATTTTCACTAGCATCAGGTAGTTTATTAATATACAATCTAGTAACTTGATTTGAATCAGAATAATAAAATATAAAGTCATATTTTGTGCCGTGGTACAAAATAGCTTTATCTTGGACTTCTATTTGGGGATTACCCAATCCCTCCGTCACATTATCTACATATAATTGATTGGGACTTATAATAATTTCATTACAAATATCCTCATTATTATATGCAAATTCAACGTTTCCATCCGGAGTATTTTCTGTTGTCATTTCGTCTTTTGTTTTACCTAATACTTTCACTAGTTCACTAGTGTTTTGATTTGGTAAGATTTTTTCATTCAAAATGGGCAAGATTTTTTCATCTTCCATAGGCTCAGAAATCTTCGTTACAACACCACTGCTGATCCAGCCTTCTTTTCCATCACTATTTTGGATTTTATACCAATCAACATTATCAGTCTCGTCGGGTTTCGTATCCAAAATTTCAAATGCATCACCGAATGAAGTCATGCTAATATCTGAACTCGTTAGACTTGGTTCACTATGAATATGGGCAGAACTTACATTGAGATACACAGTATCTATTTTCTTGGGAATATCCTGTTTTTGTTTTGAATTATTTACTTTCGGATGTTTTTTAGTAACCTCTACTTGCTGATTAGCCTTCTTTTTCGATCCAGCAACTTGCTTACTTCTATTTTGAAAAGCGTAAGCTCCAGCAACTAGTAGTAACAAAATACAGAAACTAATTAAAATTTTTGGTAATTTTGATTTCCTATTTAGTCTTTTTTTGGTCGCTCTCGTCGTATAATAATCAGAGTTTTCGACTGGATATTCCTCACTATTTTCAGGTTCCGGTCCTTGTTCAATCTCTGCCTTCTTTTCGCTATTTCTTTTTTCTAATATCATTTGTTTAAAATTCTTCTGTTCTTCTTTGGACATTGCTTTAAATTTTTTTAAAAACTTCTCGTAATTTGGCATTACTTCTTTAATTGAGCCATATTCCTTTACTTCCCCAGCTTCTAACCATAATGCTTTATTACAGAATTTTTTCACCTGACTAATTGAATGGCTAATAAAAAATATCGTTTTTCCAGCATCTTTAAATTCATTCATTTTATCTAAACATTTATCTGTAAAAGTTTGATCTCCTACAGACAATGCTTCATCAATAACGAGTATGTCTGGGTTAATCGTGACAGAAACAGCAAATCCAAGCCTAGATTTCATACCGCTGGAATATTTCTTTACCGGCTGATCAATAAATTTTCCTATGTCAGCGAATTCAATTATAGAAGGTGTGATTTCTCTAATTTGTTTTTTACTATATCCAAGCATTAAACATTTTAATTCTATATTTTCTCTACCTGTTAATTCATTGTTTAACCCGGATGAGATTGCTATTAGCGAGGTTTCACCATTTATTTCTAGGTTACCTGAAGTTGGAGGAATAATACCGGATATTAAATTAGATAGAGTAGATTTTCCAGCACCATTTACCCCTATTATCCCGATGACATCCCCCGGACTTGCAGTAAAGGAGATGTTCTGTAAAGCAAAGAAGTCTTCACCATAACCATTTGGTAAAACTATATCCAGTATCTTATCCGATGTTTTTTTATACATTTTGTATTTTTTTGTTACGTTTCTAAAAATTACGGAAGCACTCATATTTTCTCCTCAAATAAAGGCCCTTTTCTTAAACTTAGTTGCTTTTTTAGCTTTTAAGCATCCTTAATTAGGTTTAGAATGAAAAACCTCCTTAAGAAAAAAAATGAACCCAAACTATACTGTTTTAGTATTTTGCTAGTAGAGTGAAAAGCAACAATTTATATGAATCAGCCTAAATAAATAACGGTAATATAAAAATATATTAAAGTTATAGAAATATCAACTAGAGTACAGATGAAAATATATTTATTCTAACCGTAAATTTCCATCTCAAGAGGTTGGATTTGCTTTCTATCCATTTCACCACAAACGATTTCATAAAACATTTCCAAAGCTTCATTATTATATTTTTGATAATCAAATTTTTTTGTTAGAATTTGGTTCATTATGAATTTTTCCATACCGAGTATTAAGCCTTCTTCTGAGTTGTCTACTAGTTCACCGTAGCCATTCTGTAATATACTTCGTGATCCTGGGATATCTGTTGAGATGATTGGTATGTTTAAAATTAGAGCTTCGAGTAATACCATTGGCTGGCCTTCATGGTTGGAGGATAGGATGAAACAGTCACAGTTATGCATGAGTTGAAATGGATTTGATAGTTGACCAGTGAAAATCACTTTTCCTTCCAGACCCAATTGAATAACGAGTGCTTTTAGTTGCGATTCTAAGACACCTTCTCCAATTATATAGAGTCTTCCATTTTCATATATATCCACTATCTTTGCAAAAGCTTTAATCAGCTTTTTTTGATCCTTTTCGGGAGAGAGTCTTCCCATATGGACAAAGTTTATATTTTCTGCTAATGGCATACTAATTCCTTTGAAGTGGAGGACCCCGTGCTTTAATATGTTATTCATAATGAGGTAGTCATTCACGGAAATACTTAAAACTTCTTTTTCTTCTATTTGTTCTAGAACTTTCTCTGGATTTATGCAATTGTGAACATAGGCAGCTTTTTCGCTTGGAATATATTTTTTTAAATTTTCTTTATTTATTTCTCTAGTATGCTCAGCAACAGATACAATTTTGTGAAAGTATTGATAAATAGGAAAGATAAGATTTAGGTTCGTTCTATGCTTATAGTTATTATTTATTTTTTTATCATATTCTGCCCTCATATCATTGTGCTGATAGATGACTTTTCGCTTCGCATTTCCAAATGCAAATAGGAGACTCCAGAACGGGACATAACCACTAAAATCAATGACGATATCAAGTTGGACGTTACCAAACAGTCTGTGCAATTCTCTTTGATATAGTGTTTTTGGGATTAAGGTATGCAGAGATTCGTTCAGCAAACCTTTTTTTAATAGATAAAAATGTTTAAGTGATTCTACGATTGTCGTATTCATACTGCCCACTCTGTAAAACTTTTTCACATTAGGATTTAGCTTCCGAAAGTTTTCTGCAGATACACTATCATAACTACCTTTATCTATTACCGCTACATTATATTTAGTGTAATCTATATTATTTAATAGGTTTATTACCGAAGTTGTAATCCCATTATTCAAAAATCCTCCGCAATATAATAAAATATTGGCTTTTCCATTTCGTAATTGGTAGCAATGCTTAGTTACTTTTTTATTAAATATAATATCTATGATCCGTTCAGTAGCATGACCATCATCATGTGAGCAAAATTTATTTAAAGCCTTTTGATATTTTTCTTCATAAAAAGAGAAATGGGCTTCGGCATGATGTATTTCACCCACTACTTCATCAAGATCCGTACAAATTGGTCCTGGGAGTTGATCTAGATCAATGTATAAACCACGTTCCAATTCGTATTGATCGCGGTCATACATAAAATAAATGATTGGTTTCTTTGTTATTAAATAATCAAAAAAGATACTAGAATAATCCGTAATTAATATATCGACTATTGATAAAAGTTCATTCGTATCTACCCATTCTGGAATACAAATACCTTTCAATTGCTTATACTCTTTGATATTTTCGTATACAAGAGTATGCACCTTTAATAGCAACTGATATTCATCTGGAATCCTTTCGTATAACTCCGTAATTATACTTTGAATTTCCTCCTTCGTATCAGCTACACTATTCACTTCTCCACGCCAAGTTGGAGCGTAAAGAATCGTTTTTTTTGAAGAATCTATTTTCACTATTTGCGATAGAATTGCTATTACATCCGCTTTATTCGCATTAAGTGTTAGATCTATCCGAGGATATCCTTCATGGACAATCATTCCATTATATAAACCCTCTAAATCATGCGACTGGACTAATGAATCTGCCGTATACTTGTTCGGATTCAATAAATAGTCGGCATGCAAAAAATTCCGCTGGATATTTTTATGTTGCCCTAACTCTCCCTTCATATCTTTGCCTAGTGTTTTTAATGGTGTGCCATGCCATGTATTTGCATAAATTTGGCCAGTTTTTTTTTGGAAATATGGTGGAAACGTTGTATTATTGATTAAAAATTTTGCTGATGCTAAGTATTTTAAATATGCATTACTGTGGACTTTCACAAATTCTATATTATGGTACTCCTTATAAAGGTCCGCATGTAGATTTTCCGAGTTATTTAAAGCCCAAACATGTTTATAATGACTGTATTTCGGATCATGAACCAGCTTTTTAAATATAGCATAAGGACTATCTATCATTCCTTTCCCATGAAATGATTCATATAGAATAACATGATCTTCTACTTTTAACTTCTCCAAATACCGAGTGTACATAATTATTCTTTTAAAAGCCGCATTTCTTCTCATCATCACAAAAGGTCTAGCGAAATGCATGATGGCCGTCTTGATTTTTCTAGGTAGAATAGTGATTTTCAATCTCTTCCCCCCTAACAGAACGATATAGTAAATTATACATTAAATTATAAATATTCAAAATAATAAAACTACATTATTGTGCAAAATAAAAGTTTTCAAGATTAATTGAACTTTTTTCCTCCCATTTTTTCCATGTTATATTACAATATTAACAAAGGAGGATATATGATGAAAAAAGTGAAAAAATTAACAATTATTTTATTCCTGACTTTCCTCTTCAATTCTTTTCCATCCTTATTAATGTCTAGTGCTGCTGAAAAGGATGCTTTAAGTATTGAAGAGGTAGATGGTAATCAACTTACTGGAACATATTCAGGTTCTGGGAAGATAACCATCAGTCTGGAAAATAATATAATTGGGGAAGCAAATGTTACAAAGAACACATTATTTACGATTCATTTCAATCAACCTATTGAAACATCGTCCGTTTTAACCATTACGGCTACGGATCAAAATGGCTATACCGATAGCAAATCTATCATCTATCAGCCACCGATTGTCGTTATTCCCAATAATAAGCAAACAACAATGAAGGGGAGTGCAATCGGTAGCTCCAGTGTGCAGGCCTATATTGGAAATCAGCAATTAAAACTAGTTGCATTTAATAGTCAAAATGGTAACTTCGAATTTACGTTGCCACCTTCTATTACTACAGGAAGTATTATCAAGGTTATTTCCATAAAAGATAATATAAAAAACAGTACATATATCAAGGTTTTGGATGCACCAGCCCCAAGCCCCCCAAATGTAAATTTAATTTCTAATAAAAGTACGACTATTTCCGGGACGGCTGAACTGCGAAGCAAAGTCTTTCTGTTACTAAATGGAAAATGGCAATCTATAAGTCTACAAAACTCACCGTCTTTTAAAATGCCTTTAAAAGCGAAATTAACGGCCGGGACACGAATTTCTGCCTATGTGATGGATAGTAGAGGGAAGAAGAGTAAAACGATCACAGTAACCGTTGTGGATAAAATCCCACCAAAGACACCGAAAATAAATAGCATTACGAATAAGTCATTTGCTATTACAGGAAAGACAGAAGCAAAGGCAAAAGTTTATATTGTAAAAAACAAAAAGTTATACGGTACAGTAAATGCTAGTGCTTCCGGGACATTTCGTTATCGAATCCCACTTCATGCCAAACAAACAAAGTTTGAGATATATGCTACCGATAAGGCAGGGAATAAAAGCAAAGCAACAAAAGTAACCGTGAGACATAAAAAGAGACCTAGCAAAAAAGTTTTAAAAGTACCTGTTACTAGGCAAATGCCAGAATTGCCCCGTGGCTGTGAGGTTACTAGTCTATCCATGCTGTTAAGTGATTCTGGTGTAAAGGTAAATAAAATGACACTCGCCACTAAGATAAAAAAAGATCCAACCAATCATGCAGTAAAAAATGGAAAAATTTATTTTGGAAACCCTAATTTCGGATTTGTCGGAAATATGTATACTTTTAGTAAGCCTGGTCTTGGTGTGTACCATCAGCCTATCACCGCATTAGCAAAACAATATTTACCTAATCGAATCGTCGATTTATCAGGTAAATCATTTGATAATATTCAAAATTACGTAGCCGCTGGTCATCCTGTTTGGGTCGTAACAACAAGTTGGTTCAGCTATGTACCAAGCCGCTATTGGATTACTTGGTATACTCCAACAGGGAGAATAAAGATAACTTATAAAGAACATTCTGTGCTTATTACTGGCTATGATGCAAAATATGTCTATGTGAATGACCCATTAGATGGACGAAAAAATAAAAAGCTACCAAAGAAAGCTTTTATAGAAGGCTGGCAGCAATTCGGAAATCAAGCTGTAAGTTATTTTTAGGTAAAACGCGGGGACGGTTCTCTTGTTTCATTTAATGAAACAAGAGAACCGTCCCCATGTTCCACAAAAGAACAGGACAAGAAAACGATTCGTCGTTCTTGTCCTGTTTTTGTTAGCTATTCAACAACTTCTGTATAGGCGTTTATTTTTTTACCTTTACAGTTTTGGATGCGCTCTTCTTACCGCTCTTTGTTGCATATACAGTGAGCTTTGTTCCCGCTTTTTGCTTTTTAATCTTTACGGAGTAATTGCCTTTCTTATCTACTTTTGCACTACCTAATACTTTTGAACCTGCTTTGACATAAACTTTAGAGCCTACTTCCCCTTTTCCTTTCACAGTCTTAGAACTTGATTTTACTGTGTTTACAGTTGGGGTTGAAGGTGCTGCTTGGCTAACTTTTACTTTCGTAGCCTTGCTCACTTTACCTGCAGCATCGGTTGCTGTTACTGATAAAGTTGTACCCGCTTTTTGCTTTTTAATAGTGACAGAAAATGCACCTTTCTTATCTGCTTTTCCTGTTCCTAATTTCTTTTTGCCAGCATAGACTGTAATTTTGGTACCTGCTTTTGCTGTTCCTTTTACTTTGGTTGTTTTTGTTGTAATTTTGTTTACTTTTGGTGCAACTGGCGGTGTAGTACCTGCTACTTTTACAACAGTTGCCTTACTTACATTTCCTGCTTTATCTGTTGCTGTTACAGATAGACTTGTTCCACCTTTTTGTGCCTTAATCGTTACAGAGTATGCTCCCTTGCTGTTAGCTTTTGCTGAGCCAAGTTTTGTTTTTCCTGCATATACCGTAACTGTGGAGCCTGCTTCTGCCGTTCCGGTAACCTTCTTGTCTTTATCAGACACTTTATTTACCTTCGGTGCAGCTGGCGGTGTTTTGTCTAGAACTTTCACCGTTACCACTTGACTATAAAGTCCTTCTTTAGAAGCCGTTACTTCAAGGCTAGTGCCCGCCTTTTGTTTCGCAATACTTACAGAGAACTTACCATTTTTATCTGCTGTACCTTTACCGATTTCTTTAGAGTTGGCTTTAACCGAAACAGTTGCTCCTGCTACAGCGGAGCCAGTAACTTTTGTATCATTATCTCCTACAGGATTCACCATTGGTTTATCCAATTGTACCCCTTTAAAGATCGTTACTGTTTTAGTTGTAACATTTCCACCAAGATCTTCTGCTGTAAACTCAATTTCATTTTTTCCATGCTCTAATGGAATCGTTAATTTCACATCATGACTTAAAGGTACCATATTTAATTGTGAGTCAACATCATGAGTATATTCTTCACTTCCATTAACTTTGAAGATCATTTGATCAAAGTTATCCCCAACAGTCGCTGTTAGCTTAATACTATTTGTACTATCAGATACATAATTATTTGCCGGAAGGCCCTTTACAGCAATCGTTGGCGCAGTACTGTCAATGATAACTTGGCGTGTGAAGCCATCGTGCTCTCCTTGACCATCTGTCCATGTCACATTAATATCATGGACACCGTCTTTAGTGAACGTAATAGGAGTGTCGAAATAGTATGCTTGTTCATTATTATCCCATTGCAGTGGCACATTCACGACAGATCCTTTGATTGCGTCCCCTTTTATAACTAAGCCTTTGATATCAAAAGCATTTGTTACATAACCAGCAAAATCTACTGTTCTTTCATTATATGCTGCGTTGAATAGATTCTCTGGAGAAGTTACCATTATATCAGGACCATGATAATCTCCTTTTTCTCCATAAAGTTTCACAGCTGAATTCCCTGCATAGTCAAAGGCAATGACAGCAATGGTTGAACCGTCGGGAACTTTATGTTTAATCGTATATTCATAACTGCTTGTTTTATCAGAACCTGCTGCGTATCCATCCAGCTTACCATTTACTGCAATGGCAAAATAATTGATTCCGCTACCATTATCAACATCGGCTGCTGTAAATGAAACTTTATTTGTACCTTTATTATACGAGATGCTTTGGAACTCTGGGCTCTTTGTATCGACGATAACTGGAATCTTCTTCACTTGAGGTGCTTTTCCAGGATAATCGATTTGTGTTTTGATTTGATAATAATACGTTCCATCTGCCACTTGTTTATTATTGATTTTTCCATCCCATGAAGTTAATGATGGATTATACGTGAACATGCTTTCCTCGCCACGGCTAGCATCAAAGTAATCTTTATAAACATCAGAGTCGGTATGCAGCTTTCGTAATTGCTTACCGTCCTTATCTACAATACTGTATTCTACCGTTTTGCTATTTCTTAAGAAGGATAGAATAGGTGCAATCGTATCACTGTTTCCATCGCCATTAGGAGAGAATGCGATCTTGTTTTCGTCATCATCCCATGTAACTGGGTTATCACCTAAATAGTTACCAGCTTCATCTACCATTCCAGAATAACCATAGAAACTATCATCGTCATAGATCATGCCATCTAGAATATCAGCCGCATTCCAATCGCCTTTAAAGCCAACAAATGGAACGGAAAGATTTGGTACTGGGACTTTTTCTGTACTTGTTAAAGTAATGAACCCTTCTACGTAATATCCATTTGGCATTAGATCTTTAAGTGCGCCATTTGCGGCAGTTAAGTCAACAGTTGCCGTTATTTCTTTTGATTCACCTGGTTTAAGTGTAACTGTATCTTTATTGAAGGTCACATGCGCATTTTTTATTTCTTGATCTTGCATAGCAAATTGAACTTCATTCTTTGCCAACGCATCCGTTAGAACCTTAGCACCGACATTATACGTAACTTCGTCTTTTCCGAAGTTTGTAGCCGTTACACTCATCGTAAACTTGTCAGTCTTTATTTCTTTTAAAGCTATTTTCCCTTCGTTTGTTCCCGTTTGTGTAACATATACAGGAGTTTCTACAGCAGACGCTAATTGCATAATCCCTGCACCTTGTTGACGCGGAGAATAGTAAGTTGTCCCATCCGGATCAATGATAGGGCTTGAAGTATTCATTAAAAGAGTTTTCGCTCTTTTTACTTTATCTGCACCTTGCAGATTTGGAAATTTCTTTTGTATTGCCTCAAGTACTAGCGCAGATCCACCTGATACATGTGGAGCCGCCATAGATGTTCCACTCATTAATCCATATGTGTTGTTATTAAACGTAGAGTAAATTTGTCCACCTGGTGCCGTAATTTCTGGTTTGAAATCTAAGCTTGGTGTAATACCCCAAGAAGAGAAATCACTCATTTTTCCTGCATTTGCATTAGCAAGTTGAATCTTCTCATCTTTAAAAGTAATTTGTACTGGCTTGCCGTCAGCAAGCGCTTGCTGAAGCTTCTCACCATCACTTTGTTGTAAGAACAATTGTGGGATGGTAATAGACGGGTCTGAAGCCATATTGATAAAGCCTGGTGCCGTGTTATAAATAATAACCCCAACCGCACCTGCCTTTTGAGCGTTGATTGCTTTATCGACAAAATTCAGATCTCCACGCTGAATTAATGCATATTTTCCTTTTACTTTATTACCTAATTCAGCTGGGTTTCCTTTTCCACCATATGCTATATCAAATATTCTTTGATTTAAATCATTGGGATTTGTACTGCTTGCAGACATGTATCCTGCCGTACCTTTTGTACCTTCAATGTCGTATTCTATTTGATCCATTTGTATATCTGTATTTTCAACAGAGGCAACAGAAATAGATGCATCTGCAACACTTGGAGCACCGACCATACCTATGTCTGGATTCCATGCTAATGGATTAGCATAACCGCTTCCAAAGTATGCAGAATTTCCAGCTGAAATAGACATAAGTACGCCATTATCAACTGCATTTTGAACCGCTTGTTGTTCAGGGTCATCCGGTGCTACAAAGGAGGCAGGTGAACCTAAGCTCATATTAATGACATCTGCTTCAAGCTTAATAGCATCGTCAATCGCTTTAATATAAATATCACCATATGTAGATGGATTGCCTTGGTCATTAGAGAAAACTTTCATAGCTAAAAGCTGCGCTTCTGGTGCAACACCTTGCACGCCGCCATTACTTTCATCGCCATTAGCTCCGACAATTCCCGCCACATGCATCCCGTGCATAGACGCGCCAGTTCCTTTGTCAATGATATCCTTGTTTCTATCTGCGTAATTATAGCCATAAGGCACTTTAGAAGTGAAGTATTTTCCTGGGAGACCTTCTTTACTTACTAGATCATTTACGGTGGATTGGGTAAGTTTTCCTTCTGTATTTGATGATAACACCATATCATGATGGGTATAATCGATACCTGTGTCGATAATACCTACCACCATACCTTCGCCTTTCAAGCCTAAATTCCAAGTTTGTTGAGCTTGAACTTGGCCTTTACTTGTAATCATGTCTGGCTTTTCTACAGGACGTTTGTACTCATTAGCAATATAAACATTGGAAACACCTTGCAATCTCTTTAATTGATTGATATTTCCATATTTAATCTTACCACTTATCCCGTTTGACACGGTTGTAAACTTATTTTCAACGCTTAATTGTATTTTATTTGATTTTAGTCGAGATAAGAAAGTTGATTGCTCTGAATCTACTTTCGCTTGTAGGTCCGCTCGTTTTGATTTCGATAAGTCTTTATATCTAACACCTTGTTGTGTTGCATAAGAAATGGCTGGTTTGCCATCTAGTTCGACAATTACTCTGACAACATCTGAGTCTTTGTATTTCTTATTTAATGAATCTTGAAGTTTCACACTTTTCCCATGTTTTCTAAACTGATCTACATTAAGCTGGCTGGCTTTTGCTGACCCAGCATTGTAGAATCCACTAGAAAGAGCTACAAGAAATACAAGCGTGATTATTAGCGCTTTTTTAAAATTTCTGATAATCTTCACTAATGTTCCCCCTATCATTATAATATACAGACAAACGACACCTACAGCCTCCTCTCTCGGATTCTAGTAAATTTACAACTTACAGGGTAATTTTACTAGTCATATTAAAATTTACCACAATTCAAACTATTAAATAAATAGGACTAATGAACTAGTAACAAGTATAAAAAAGCAAAAGACAGTGATAAAAAACCACTGTCCTAAATGCTATTTTCCTATCTCTTTATAAAAATCAAGAATACCTGAATAGATAGATTGTGCTGCAACATCCAGATAAGTATTCGATTTTAGCTTTTTTGCATCGCTTAGATTTGAAAGAAACCCTAACTCTACTAATATAGCAGGTAATGGATTATTTTTAATGACACGAAAATCATTACTTTTCACACCACGATTTTTTGTATCTATCGCTTTGTATAACCGGTTTTGGATGAATCCAGCTAGTTTCTTGCTTTGATCTGCTCTTTGTTTGTCACCGCCGGAATAGAAATAGGTTTCTGTCCCTTGTGCAGTGCTGGAATCAGCAACATTTGCATGAATACTAACAAAGGCATCTCCATGCGATTTTGCTGAAATATTAACACGCTCATCTAATGTAGGATAAGTATCCCCAGTACGCGTCATCACTACTTGTATTCCCGATTTTTCCAAGAGTTTTTGAACTCGGATTGCAACGGACAATGTAAGATTTTTTTCCACAATTCCATTTCCACTTGCTCCTGGGTCTTTTCCTCCATGTCCCGCATCTAGCACGATAATTTTGGCTCCAACTTCTTTCAGATAAGCAATACTAACATACCCTTGCAATGCTTCAGAAGTTATATATGCCCAATCTCCAACAATCTTCGTAACGGTTACAACGGTATCTTTCTTCAGCTTTCCTATTGCTTTGTAATTGGTTCCAGGACCTTGACGAACATTTAATTCATCCGTCGTAACCATTCGCTTTTCCTCTTTATTACCAGGTGGAGAAGTGTTATCGCCATTCTGATTATCCGCCGGATCTGGATTATTTCCAGACGGATCAGTGGAAGAATCAGGCTCCGTGTCATTCGGATCTTTCGGTGGTTCCGGATTAATTACAGGTGGTTTCGGATCATTTGGTTTTGGATCACTTGGCTTTGGATTGCTCGGTTTTGGATCACTTGGCTTTGGATTGCTCGGTTTTGGATCACTTGGTTTTGGATTGCTCGGTTTTGAGTTGCTTGACTTCGAAGTACTCGGTTTTGGTTTTTTATTGGTGCTGGATGTCTTAACCGGTTTCAAAAAGGTGGTACTCACATATCCTTTTAATTTCCCGTATGTTATGTATGCCCAACCATTTTTAGTCTTCGTGACAGTCACCTTCATATTTTTCTTTAACTTACCAATTTTCTTATATTTGGTTCCTGGGCCAATGCGAACATTGAGAATGTCCACTCTTACAGTGCGTTGGTCCAATAGCTCTGGCTTTGCCTTAGTACTTGATATTTTAATAGTTTTTAAATATTTTGCACTAACATAGCCTGTTAACTTTCTATAGGACATATGTGCCCAGCCATTTTTGATTTTGTATACCTTTATTGTTTGGTTCTTCTTTACTGAACCAATAGAAGAAGAATGGGCACTCGGTCCCTTTCGAATATAAAGCGAATTTGCATTTACTTTATAAGACGAATAATTAGATTTAGTCGCCGCATAGCCTGTGCTTCCCGTTATCTGAAAAAATAGAAACAAGCTTAAGAGACAAATAAATAGTTTTCGAAATTTCACCATTACTAACCCCCCTTCTTTTTTATCTTTTCATGTCATAGTTTATCATATTTTTAGGTTTTTTTTGGAAAAATTTTCGAAACATGGGGACGGTTCTCTTGTTCCGAAAAGGAAACAAGAGAACCGTCCCCATGTTTCACCCCCGTGTTCCACCTAGGTCTATTTACCTGTTAGTGTTACAAAATGATTGTCAATCCGTATCGAAAATTGGTATATTGGTATGGACAGAATTTTTTAAATTCGCATAAATTACTGATTTATGTATGCTTATATGGCATGGTTCATAATACTTCACTATAAAATAAATCATTTGCTATAGGACTAATTCACTCCGTAAAAAAGTTCTACTCCCAACTATCACAACATAAGAGTAAAACAAAAACCTCCAATGATTTGTTATTCGACAAGCAAAATAAAAAGTCTAGAGGAGAAAAACAAATGAAACTTAAAAAAAATACTAAAAAAATCTGGTTGACTATTTTATTCAGTACGATGATTGTCTTCCTATTTGCTGGAAGTGCATATGCTTATATGGTTTATCAGTCTGTCCACAAAACGATTACCTCCATCCATAAACCTGTTGAAAAACGGGAAAATCCTGTGAAGCGGACGAAGCAAGTCACGATCAAAAAACGAGATCCGTTTTCGATTCTCCTACTTGGGGTTGATCAGCGTCCACATGATAAAGGGCGATCTGATACGATGATTGTTATGACGGTAAATCCTAATAAAAAATCAATCGACATGCTAAGCATTCCGCGTGATACCCGAACCGAAATTATCGGCAAAGGAACTGTTGATAAAATTAACCATGCCTATGCTTTTGGAGATGTGGAAATGTCTATGGATACTGTAGAACATTTCTTAAATATTCCGATTGATTATTACATAAAGGTCAATATGGAAGGATTCAAAGACGTGGTTAATGCGGTTGATGGTGTAACCGTTAATAATGACTTAGAATTCACGGCTGGTGGAGAAACTTTTCCTATTGGTGTTCAAGAATTAAACGGCAAGCAAGCTCTTAAATATTCACGGATGCGTCATGATGACCCGCGCGGTGACTTCGGCCGTCAAATGCGACAAAGACAAATAATTGATTCCCTTCTCGAGAAAGGGGCTAGCATTTCGTCCTTGTGGAACTATGATGATATTTTAGAAGCTTTAGCGAAAAATGTGAAAACCAATTTAACTTTTAAGGACATGGTAGACATCCAAAGCAATTATAAAGACTTGCGCAATAATATTCATGAAATGCAAATTAGTGGAGAAGGACAAATAATCAATAAAATTTGGTACTATATTGTCCCGGAATCCGAAAGATTAGCTATTTCCAAAAAACTAAGAAAACATCTCGAATTGAAATGAAACGCGGGGACGGTTCTCTTGTTTCCTAAAAGGAAACAAGAGAACCGTCCCCTGTTTTCATTTAAATATTTTCGCCACTTTCTGTACAACTAGATGACTACCGCCACCTTTTTCTACACCCTCGACCATGACGGCGACTAATAGATTCTTCTGATTTTGGTCGTATGCTACGAAAAATCCGTTTTCTTTACCTTTTTCATCCTTGGAGCTTTTTAATTCTGCGGTACCAGTTTTCCCTGCTAAAGCGACATTTGGAAGATCTGCTCCATGACCCGTTCCACGTGGATCTGCTACAACTTTGCGGAGCAGTCCTGCTACGGTTTTTGCTGTTTCAGGGCTTATCACGTTTTCTTTCCAAACTCGTGACTTTTTATCATTTAGGAGTAAGTAAGGTTGGATCATATTCCCATCATTTACAAAGGTTGTGTAGGTATCAGCTAAGTGTAGAATATTCATTTGCACTTGTCCTTGACCATATCCGCTATCAGCAAGTAAAATTTCTCGATCTAGTTTTCCGTCTGCTGAAATTTGTGATTTTTTCAATGGATAGTCAAAAGGCAATTGTTCCTCAAAGCCATAATCCTTCAAGCCTTGTATAAATTTGTTTGCCCCCATATCGAGAGCGGTTTGTGCAAAGTAAATGTTGTCAGAGTACATCATTGCATCGGCTAGACTTACTGCACCATTTTCTATATGAACACGGCTGACCGTATAATCTCCCCAACTGCCACCTTTGCCCCATGACTTACCAATGATATTCTTCGTCGAATTCGGTTTTAGTGTTCCATTTTGCAAGGCTATGGCCGCTGTAATTGGTTTGATGGAGGAACCTGGTGCATAAGACAATGCAAAGCGGTTGATTAACGGCTGCAGCGGATCTTTTTCAAGCTTTGTGTATTCTGAATCTGGCATCCCTAAGACAAAATCATTTGGATCAAACGACGGGGAACTCACTAAAGATAGGACTTCACCTGTAGTAGGTTGAATTGCTGCTGCTGTTCCGGCATTTCCCTTCATTTGATTATAGATTTTCTCTTGTAGGTTTGCATCAATAGTTATTTCGATGTTTTCACCATTTTGCACTTCTTCTTCCGCCACCACTTTTTCCGTTCCGTCCGCTTTTTGGATCGTGATTTTGGCACCAGCTTTGCCGCGAAGGCGATCCTCGAAGAGCTGCTCTAGTCCTCTTTTTCCAATCACGCTACTTTCTGTATAGCCTTTGCCCTGTTCTTCTTTTAACTCCTCCGCATTAATGGAGCCGATATAACCGATCAAGTGTGCGGTCGCTTCTCCAAATGGATAGACTCTTCCTGTAGTGTTTTGCTTGTCGACACCAGGAAGTTGGTATAGTTTCGCTAATAGATTCTCATTGTTCGTCGCAATTTTTTTAATAGGGACGAACAAATTCGGTTTAACCCAAGAAGCGTTTAGTTTCTGGTCAACTTCTGTGACGGAAAGACCCAATAAATTGGCTAGCTTGCTCTTTACCGTGGATTCTTGGCCACCCATTTTTTCCGGGATGACACCGATTTGATATACAGTTCCGTTCACAGCTAGACCTTGTCCATTGCGGTCACGAATTTCCCCACGCTTCGGATCCTCTGTGGTGGGAACAATTTTATCGCCTTTAGTGAGACCGGGTAAAATCAACTCTGGTTTCCAGTCGATATACCAACTTGATTTTTTATCCCTTTCTTCCTTTAGCAGTGCCACTTTCGTATCGTATTGAACTTTGCCTGCCATTGTATCAAAGGCAATGTGGATTGGAATACCAACCTTATCCTTTTTCTTAAACGCATCCTCTTTGAGCGCTTTATATGTGATTTTTACATTTTTTACTTCTAGGTCCTTGTATATTTTAGGATAACGTTCAACGAAATCCGCTGTGTTGTATTCCTTTTTACTGCTTGAGGTAAGAAAATCATTATACATTTTATTAAAATTACCTTTGTCCCAAAGCTTCACATATTCTTTTAATCTGTCATTAGGTGAAACTTCTTTTTGACAGGCGGATAATATACCTATGGCAATGAACAACATGGCTACGATTATACTTATTTTTTTCAAAATATACCTCCTTCTTTCCCTCTATCTCTATTATACAAAATGTGGAGTGTATTATTCGGATAAATTTATCAGACTTTTGTCACATTCTCAGATAAAAGGGGTACAAAGCTCCGTAGATTTTGGTAGAATAATAAGGAAATAGATGAAAAAAGGGGGAATATTGACGTGAAAAAAACGATTGTGTCGGTTGCTGCCACCACGATGATTGCTTCCGCATTCACCTCGCAGGCATTTGCCTCTACGTACCAGGTAAAATCAGGCGATTCACTTTGGGGCATCGCCAATAAATATGACACAACGATAAATCAGCTAAAAGAGTGGAATAAATTAAAAAATGATACTATTTTTCCAAAACAAGTTCTTATAGTTACAAAAGAAGCTAGTAAGGTCAGCGCATCTTCTGTAACTGTTACTCCAGTAAAAACGACTACAGGGACAACTACTTATAAAGTAAAATCAGGGGACTCGCTAAGTGCGATTGCCCATAAATATAATACAACGGTTAGCAAGTTAAAAGAGCTAAATAGCTTGAAAAGTGATATTATTTTTCCAGGTCAAGTACTTTCCATTACAAAGGAAGCTGCGAAGTCAAGTGCATCCTCAGTAAAAGTAACTTCTGTTAAAACAACAGCGACGTCAACGCCTTCGACTAGTGCCAAAACCTATAAGGTTAAAGCAGGAGATACGCTTAGTGGGATTGCCAGTAAAAACAAGGTCAAATTAGCAGACTTGCTTACTTGGAATAATCTGAAAGCAACATCCATCATTCATCCTGGGGACATTATTCAAGTATCGAAAGGCACGGTTGCTGCTTCCAGCAAGTCGACCTCTTCGACAACGACTTCTAAAAATGTGACGTCGACACCGAAGACAACTGATACGACTAAAGATACACCTAAAACAACACCTTCCAAACCTGATGATTCTTCAAAAGCTAATTACACGGTAAAAGCTGGAGACACTCTTTCTGCTTTAAGTCTTCAATTCGGTATTTCGATTGCAGATTTAAAGAAATTAAATGGATTATCGTCCGATGCTATTTACGTTGGACAAAAGCTGAGTGTTGGAGCTGGGGCACAGCAATCACCGACTCCACCACCAAGTAATGTGACTAGTGGAACCACAGTTGGAAATACAAATGGATTTTCGGCAAGTAATTTAATCAATATTGCAACGAAGCTTTTAGGCACTCCTTATGCTTGGGCAGGGTCTTCTTTATCAGGATTTGATTGCAGTGGATTCATCTATTATGTGTACAACCAAGCAGGGGTACCACTCGGGCGGTTAGCCAGTACAGGATATTATGCTCGTTCATTCTATGTTAATAGTCCGCAGCCTGGTGATCTCGTCTTTTTCACTGATACATATCAAGCGGGGATTTCTCATCTAGGAATCTACCTTGGTAACAATCAATTTATCCATGCGGGTGATAATGGAGTAGAAATTTCCTCTCTTAACGAAACCTACTGGAAAAACCATTTCGACGGATTCAAGAGATTGTACGAAACAATATAGGATGACTAGCCCGAGTGAAATTCGCAATTCAAATTTCACCACTAGTGGACAATTTGGAAAAGTGTACATGTGGAATGTACACTTTTTATTTCCTTCTATTTTAATGGAAAATGATTTTTCCTTCTATGCGCGACTTGTCTATAGGGCCCATGCTTTGGTCTCGGCTATCTAGGCTTTCGCCCGGGGTTCGGTTATCTCCCATGATGAAGTAAGAGTGGTTGTTTACTACCACCTCATCCAGATCATTTGCTTTCCCCTTTGTGTACGTTTCTTTTAATGGAGTACCATTCACATGCACAATCCCATTTTTTATCAAAATCTTATCACTAGGCAAACCTATAATCCTTTTAACAATGTCGAATCCATGTGGATCTTTCACCACTACGATATCGCCTCTTTCAGGCTTGAAGTATAGCCTTGTCATCAACATTATCCCTTTATCACTAAGAGTAGGATTCATAGAGTGCCCATCAACTATTTTAATTCCAAATCCATAATGGAGGACACAAAATAGAAGGATTAATACTAACACATATCGCACCCATCCAAATATGACTGATTTAGTCGGTTTCGACTTGGCTGGAATATTTGAGTCGATCACGTTCA
Source organism: Heyndrickxia sp. FW510-T9 (assembly GCF_058781025.1). NCBI lineage: Bacteria > Bacillati > Bacillota > Bacilli > Caryophanales > Bacillaceae > Heyndrickxia > Heyndrickxia sp. FW510-T9. The sequence continues at coordinate 27,366 of NZ_JBYSWK010000034.1, forward strand.
CATTCTGCATGTATTGTTCCCCCTGAATTGAAATAATCTATTAAGTATGAGTTTTATGGTTGATTTTTCACTTAAAAACTTTATGGCTTCTCTTTGCCGTTTCCATTGCCATTACCTTTAGAGTCTTTCTCTGATTGTTTAGCCGCTATTTTATCCATCGCTGCCTTTGCCTGCCTAACGATTGAGCTAAATTGATCCCGTATATCGTTTTCTTTACTTGTGTTATCTATTTTCATGTTGGCTATTAATTTATTTGCATAATCTATGATTTCTTGAACCCTTTTGGCCTCTTCACTCTTTGTAAAATCAGATAATTGATCCTGCGATTTTTGTAATTCTTTTTGCAATTCTTCTTTTAAGCGCTCTTTTTGTTTATCTTTTTCCGTCATGACGGCTTTTTCAATGGACGAAATAGATTCTGTGCCCTTTTTCGAGAACCAGTTTGTTAAAAGTCCATTAATGTCTGAATCCGCAAACACAACTCCCATTCCACCACCGATGGAAACGATTAAAAAAAGAACTCCAATAAGAATTTTGATTTTGAGATGTTTTTTTGATTTCTGGAATTTTACCTTCTTACTTATAGATGTTGATACATTCGTATTCGGTTTTTCGACATCTAACAATCTACTCATCGTGATATCCTCCATTTTTTTAAGCTATCAGAGTTCCGTATTTGGAACTCTGATAGTAGTAATTTATGAATTAGATTCCGTCAACTACTGAGTCAAGTTCGTCTGTAGCAGCTTTGACATCATCCTTCGCTTGTTGATCTATTAAAGCTATTTGTGCATCAACTAAGTCTTTAGCTGTTTGATTGATTTGTTTGCGAAGATCTTTGATTTTTGCATCGATTGCAATATTTATTTGAAGCGTAGTAATTCCAGATCTTACAGCCAATTGTGTTGTAAGCTCTGCTTTAGCTGCAATAATCGCTAGTTTTAATTCATTCACTGAATTCTTTTGCGTTTTAGCCAATTCTTCGTCAATAGCTGCACGTGCTGCTTCACCTTGCTTTGAAGTATAGCCTGTTAAATCATCACTAGCTTTTGTTTTTGCTGCTTCTCCAGCAGCTTCGATTTTACCTTGGGCTTCTTTCCATAAATCATTAAATTGTTTGCTCATACCATTTAGAATATCTTTCTTTGAATCGTTTAGATCTTTGATATGTTTATTAGCAGCAGCTTTTATGTCACTTTTGCCTGTACTAATTTGAGTATTCTTTTCAGCGTCAATATCATTACCTGCTTTAGTTTTTATTCCGTTATATTCAGCCATTAGTCCAGGTACTTTATCCTCTACACGATTTTTTGCTGCAGCTTCCAAATTACTCTTAGTAGTTTCAAATTTTAGACCATACCAGTTTTTCAGATTTGCATATGCATCCGAATTCGCAAATACCGCCCCAACACTAGATAATAATCCTACCGTTACAACACCAGCTACAACTTTCCCCTTAACTGTTTTAAACATTTAAATACGCCCTTTCCATTTTAGGTTTTAATTATTATTTAATAGATCTTCTAACATAGCTTGTACATCCTGAGTGATTTCCTCAGTTTCTTGCTGCTTCTTTTGCTTTGTATAAGCCGCCATTTCTTCGGCATTTTGTTTTTTGATCTCTTCAGTGACTGTATGTAACTGATGGAGATAGTTTTTGTTATGTTCGTTGATGGAAGTTTTTGATTCTAGTAGAGTAGTATTCTGGAAGTCTGTTATTGCTTTACTTATGCCTTGTTGCGTTGAAGGAATTTGTTCTTGAAGTTTCTGCAAAGATGCTATTAACTTTTGCATAGTAGAATTGCTGATTTTTTGTTCTTGCTTTTTAGATTGATCTTGATACCAATCCAAGAGCTTTAAACCTGAATCTGATAGTGCAAAAGTAATTCCGATACTTAGTGATAAAATGCATGTTAATATGATACCTATTACTTTCTTCCTCATCACCGCCCTCCTTTGTTCGTTTTCGTGTTTTTTTGTTCTTTATAGCGAACCCACAAATTGATTATATGGAACAACCCTGGAAAAGAAAACCTTCAAAAAAAAGGGAAATTCATGAAAATATAGCATTTTTCTTTTATTTTCTTCATTATTCTCGTTTTATCTAAGTATTTCGTGTTTTTTAAAGAACAATATCGTTCTTTATAGTATACAAGTTAGTGAGATTTATTAGAGGATTTGAGGAGTATTATATTAATAGATAAAAATACTTATTTTTAAATTAGGTCTTTTTTCACTTAATTGTATTTCTTCTATTTGATATATTCAAAATGGTTGAATCGGCAAAATCATTGAAAAATGATGACGCAAAGCTATAGGGACTAATGTTCAGAGTAAACTATGTCAGCCAGCTACCAAAGCCAAGGAGGGTATTTTAAAATTGGGGAAATTCTTAACACCAGAGGAAGTCTATTTTAAAAAACAGAGAGCAAAAAAAATGAATTTATGTCTTATCGGACTAGCGGTTATAGCAATTTTTTCTATTATTCCTATACTTATATATCATCTCTAGACTTCATTAAAGACAGGCCATTGATGGAACCTGTCTTTTTTAGTAGCCTTTTTTGGCGCTTGACACTCTACAGACGTCCCTACGACAAGCGGGTGGATAATAGTTTGGCGAAGGTCGTGGCGTGGGGGCCGTCGCCGTGGATGCAGATGGTGTCTGCTTGGATATTGATTTCGCTGCCCAATACTGTAGTGACCTTTTGTTCCTTTACCATTTTCAATACTTGCTGGATGCTGTCTTCGTCAGTTTCAATCAATGCATTAGGTAGTGTTCTTGGCGTTAGGGTGCCATCTGATTGATAGGTTCGGTCAGCGAATACTTCATTTGCAACTTTCAATCCTACCTTTTCACCTGCTTTTGTTAGTTCACTGCCGGATAATCCATAGAGGATGAGTTCAGGATGATAATCATATACAGCTTTGGCAATAGCTTCGGCGAGCTTCGGATCCACTGCAGCCATATTATATAAAGCTCCGTGCGGTTTCACATGGTGTAATAAGCCACCGTTCACTTTCACAAATGCATCAAGTGCACCGATTTGATAGATAATTAAGTTATATGCTTCATTTACAGATAGATTCATATTTCGACGCCCAAATCCTTGAAGATCATGAAAACCAGGATGCGCACCTAGCTTCACCCCATGCTTCATAGCAAGCTGAACCGTTCCATTCATAATGTCCGGGTCCCCGGCATGAAGTCCGCACGCAATATTTGCAGAAGTAATATATTTCATGATTTCCTTGTCATTTCCTAACGTATATCTGCCAAAGCTTTCCCCTAGATCACAATTAATATCAATTTTAACCATTGCATTCACCTCTTTTTAAAATTGCCTCTAGCATGTTTAGCTGTTTACTTCGCTCCGTAAGCTCGGTTTGTGCTTCGTCTATTGTCACTTTTCGAAAGTAAATTGCATCCCCAGGTTTGCGCTGCGCCAATATCGGCAAATCTGCCGATATAACTTCACCTATTTTCGGATATCCACCTGTTGGCTGGCGATCTGCCATCAGTATGATCGGTTGTCCATTAGGCGGGATTTGAATCGTTCCAAATGTAGCCCCTTCCGTGATAAGCTCTTTTTTTTCAGATAAAAAAATAGGATCCCCTTTTAACCGATAGCCCATTCTATCAGAATTAGTTTCTACTTGATAAGGTGTGGTTTCAAAGCTATTTTTCGAAAACCAATTGTACTGTCTTCCTTCTAGAAATCGAACAGTATTTGTATGTATGTATGAAAAAAGCGAAGGGCTGAGCATCCAATTTTTAGCGGTAGTCGACCGAAATTCCTGAACTGGAAGAAAGTCTCCTGCTTCAAGCATTTTTCCAATCCCAGCTTTCATATATGTACTTTTACTGTGTAAAATCTTTTCTACTAAAAAACCACCTTTAACAGCGAGATAGGTTCGACATCCTTGTACTGCGTTGCGAAACGTAAGTATATCCCCCTTTTCTACCGATAAGGGTTTACTTTTTGAGACAGGGTTTCCATTTAATATCGGGCTCATATCCGCCCCGCAAAAGCAAACCTCCGTACTTACCTCAAATTCAAACTTTGCTCCAACTAGCGTCATTTCAAGTACTGCCTCACCCGCACTATTTCCAAGACAAAGATTCGCTAATTGCATCGCCCACGAATCCATCGCACCACCAACGACAAATCCATAGTGTTGATACCCTTTTCGACCACTGTCTTGCATGGTTGTTAACAAACCACCTTTTAGGATTCGAATTCCCATAGAAACTTACCCCTCTCGATACGTTCGTACACTTCCTTAGTAATAGAAACAAACTCGACTCGATCCCCTGGTTGTAAAAGAGTTGGTGGTGATGCTTCCAATGAAAAAAGTGAAATAGGCGTCCGCCCAATAATTTGCCAGCCACCAGGTGTTTCAAGCGAATAGATACCTGTTTGTCCACCAGCAATTCCAACGGAGCCTTGCGGAATTTTTAACCGTGGTGATTGTTTCCTGGAAGTGGCTATTCTTGGATCCATTCCCCCTAGGAAAGGAAAACCTGGTGCAAAACCTAGAAAAAACACATCATATACTTGATTCGTATGAATAGAAATAACTTCTGCTACCGACAACTGATTTATTTCCGCCACGAATTCTATATCGAACGCAAATTCCTGCTCATAACAAACAGGAATTCTCATCGTCTTTCCAGGATAAACATTTGATTTCTCAAGCTCATTTAAGCCCTTTTCAATTACAGTATAGACGTATTCATATTTTGCTATGATTGGATCATAATGTATAGTCAATGTAGTATAAGCCGGAACCACTTCGACCATTCCATGAAAAGGATTGCGCTCGAAATAATCAGCAGCTCTTAAAACTTTATCATTAACAACCTTTGATATTTCAACACCAAATTCTAGCAGAATCGCCCGATCCCCTAATGGAAACATCCTACCCCATCCTTTTGCGGATATTTTACCTTAATTCTCTATTCACACTTAGTATGGAATGAATTGTATCACTATTTTGACGATAATGGAAAATGATAATACTTTGAACTTTACCTTTCAATCAGATTTTCAAAAACTAAGCCTTTTCAAGTACTTTAAATGAAATTTGTCCGATCTAAAATGCATCGCAAAAAAACTTAAGTGGCATAAAAGGCACAGTGAACCTTTTTACATTTAAGAAAAAAAGATGAGGTAATGCATTAGCATCACCCCATCTTCTGCCATTATAATTTTTTCACTGAAACTTTCATTGAATTTCCAATGTTTCCGGCTTTATCTTTTGCATAGACGGATAGAACTGTTCCTGCTTTTTGCTTCTTTATTTTTATGGAGTAGTTTCCGCTTTTATTTGCTGTTACGGACCCTATCACTTTTTTACCGGCTTTCACATACACTTTCACACCAGCTTGTGCTTTGCCAGTAATTTTAGTGGAACTTGACTTTACCTTTTTCACTGATACTACTTTTGGCAATTTTTGATGTTTCACAGTTACATTAGCTATTTTGCTCACATTGCCTGCTTTATCGGTTGCGGAAACAGAGATCACTTTTCCTGACTTTTGTGTTTTAATGGTGATCGAGAAGTTACCGTTTTTATCGGCGGTTCCTTTTCCTAATACTGTTTTCCCGACCTTCACGGTTACCTTCGATGCAGGTTCCGCTTTACCAGTAATTTTCTTAGAATTATCTTTTAAAATATTGATCGTTGGAACTTTTGGCGGTGTCTTATCTTTAACAGTAACTTTTGTGACGCTGCTAACTTTGCCATTTTTTCCAGTCGCCGTCACTGATAGAACCGTTCCTGCTTTTTGTGTTTTAATCGTGATAGAGAAAGCACCATTTTTATCAGCGGTTCCAGTTCCTATCTTTGTTTTTCCTGCCATGACAGTAATCTTAGAACCAGCTTCAGCTTTTCCAGTTATCTTCTTATCAGAATCTCCGACTTTATTAACCGTTGGTGCTTTTGGAGCATTTTGAGTTGTTGCATCACCTTTTGTGATTGTAATGGTTTGAGTTACAATATGTCCCCCAAGGTCTTCCACTTGAAACTTGAATTCATTTGCACCTGGTTTTAGTACTGGAGTGTATTTGTAATCATAAGAGAAAGATCTCATTGCAAATGGCTCATCGAAATCATGAGTATATTCTTCACTACCATTTACTAATAGACGAATATCATCAAAGTTATCTGCTACTGTTACTGTCAGTACTGGAGCTTTCTCGTCACTTCCAACAAAATTATTTGCTGGTAGTCCAGATATTTTAAGGGTTGGTGCGACAGTGTCGACAATAATTTGGCGTCTAAAGGCGATCTTATTACCTACAATATCTGACCCTTCAAAATAGAGGTCGTGAACTCCATCAGCAGAGAACTTCAAATTAGTATTAAATTCGTAACGTTTTGTTGCACTATTATATACTAATGCTAGATTAACAGAAGATCCGACCAACTTATCTGAGCTAACTTTCAAATAATCCATTTTTGAATCATCTGTTACATATCCACTTAAAGGAATGTCGCGTGAATCAAAGACATCTAGCGCTTCTGGTGATATAACGTAAATATAAGGAATGGTTACATCACCAGGGCTTGTTACAGAAACACCTTTACTAACATTTTCAGCATAGTCATGGGCAACTACTTCAATCTTCGAACCATCTGCAATTGTACCAATATTAACTTTAAAAGATGTAGATGTACCTGGATTAACGTTACCAAGAAGCTTGCCATCCACGTTAATATCAAAATATTGCAATCCACTTCCAGTATCTGAAGCATCGAAAGCAAGGATTCCTGTTTTCTTGCTATATGCCACATTCGATACAACCGGTGGTGTGTTATCGACAATCACTGGTACTTTTATTACTTGCTGAGGTTTACCCGGAAGGTAAGTCTGTGTTTTTACTTGATAATAGTACAAGCCATCTGGAGCAACCTTGTTATTAATGAATCCATCCCATTCAGTATAGTAAGGTTTATATGTGTAAGGTACTTCTGCTGCTGCATAGTCCTTACGCTGATCTTTATCCGTTCGCAGCTTACGTAATGTATTTCCACTCGAATCCGTTATGCTATACTCAACCGTTTTACTGTTCCTTAAGAAGGATAAAACTGGCGTAATGGTATTATTTGCACCTACTCCAAGTGGAGATATTGCAATTAGGCTTTTGCTGTACTTACGAGTCCATGGATTATACCCTAAATAGTATCCATCTTGATCAACCATTCCAGAAATACCATAATATGAACCTGTATCATAGATCATTGGGTCTAATACTGATGGTTTATTCCAATCACCTTTGAAACCAACATAAGGTACTGTAATATTTGGATTTGGCTTATCTTGGTCATCACTTGTAAGTGTGATAAAGCCTTCTACAAAATAACCATTTGCCATTGCCTTTTCTAGCTCTGCTTTCGCATTAGTTAAATCAATTTGGACAGTAATATCTCTAGATGCACCTGCAAATAGTGTTACTTTTGGAGTATCAACTACGACTTTTGCATTTGAGATTACTTTTTCTTTTAATGCAAGTCTGGTATTTGAACCTGATCCTGTTGTTGCATCTGTTAATACAGAGGCTCCTACATTATAGGTTATATCTTTATCACTGAAGTTTGTTGCAGTTACAGTCATCGTGAATTTATCTGCATTAATTTCTTTAAGCTCAATTTTCCCTTCATTCGTCCCTTTATTTACTACATATACAGGAGTCGTAACTGCTGAATATAGCTGCATCATTCCTGCTCCCTGTTGTCGTGGAGAATAAGGGATATTACTATTAGTTGGATTCGAAATGATTTTTGCGGTATTCATTAACATTACTTTAGCACGTTTTACCGCATCAGCACCTTTTAATGCCGGGAATAACTCATGCACTCTTTGTAAGACTAATGCTGACCCACCAGATACATGAGGCGCTGCCATGGAAGTTCCACTCATAACACCGTATTTTCCATCATTTAGTGTAGAGTAAATTTGTCCCCCTGGAGCCGTAATTTCAGGCTTTAGTTCTAAATCTGGAGTTACTCCCCATGAACTAAAGGCTGACATTGTACCTGCTGCACTATTTACTACGGTCATTAATTCACCAGTAAACGTTACTTTCCCTACTCCACCAGCTGCCTTGATTTTTGTTTGAAGAGTGTTTCCATCGCTTTGACTTAAAGTGACGAGTGGAATAGTAGGGCTATCTAAAGCCATACTTACATAATCACCATGGCTTGCATGACCTCTAATGATTACACCGGCAGCACCAGCAGCTTCAGCTTGATGTTGAATTGCTGCATAATTTGGATCTGTTGCTGTTCTTACTGCAAATACAATTTTTCCTTTTACATCTTTACCTGCATACTGTGCTGCACTACCATCACCAACAAACACTACATCCTTATCAACATTTTTTCCAAAAACATCTATAGGATCAGGAGATTCCTGTGTTTTATATGCAATTGGTAATGTTTCTGATCCGATTGTGATCATCATTTTGTTCAATGTAATTTTGTCATTTTCAATGGACGCAACTGCAAGGGAATTGGGGTAAAGTCCTGGATCTCCAACCATACCTATATCAGGATTCGTTGCATATGGATTAGTTGAATTTCCATCTCCAATTTGTGCCTCATTTCCAGCAGAAATTGACATTAAAACACCATTGTTTACTGCACGATCAATCGCTTGTTGCTCTAGATTGTCTGGATTCACATATCCTGCTGGTGCACCTAAGCTCATATTCATGACATCTGCACCTAAGATGATGCCGTCATCAATCGCTTTAATATAGATGTCACCAAAGGTAGATATCATTCCAGGGTCATTACTAAATACTTTTAATGCAAGCAATTGAGCTTCTGGAGCGATCCCTTTAATACCATTCTTCGTTTCATCACCATTCGCGCCTACGATTCCGGCTACGTGCATACCGTGCATAGTAGCATCTGGTCCAAGATCTAGAATTTCACTATTTTTGTCCGCATAGTTATAGCCATAAGGTACTTTAGCTGTATAGTATTTACCTTGTAGACTGTTTGTTTTGACCAAGCTTGACACATTTGTTGATGTCAATTTCGGTTTTGTATCGGCACTCAACTTCATATCTGGATGATTGGAATCAATACCAGTATCAATGATTCCAACGACCATACCTTTACCGTTGTAGCCAGCATTCCATGTTTGGATCGCTTGAACCATATTTTTACTAGTAATCATTGTAGGTTTTTCTTTAGGACGCTCATACTTGTTTACGATAGTTACAGATTTTACATTTGGTAGTTTTTCAAGTTCAGAAATTTTTCCAAATGCTATATCACCACTAATACCATTTATGACTGTGGTAAATGTATTTTGAACGTTAAAATCAATTTTTTTACTTTTTATTGCTGAAAGAAGATTTGATTGCTCATTCTTAACTTCTGTCTGTAATGAACTTTGGGTCTTCTCCGATAAGTCCTTATATCTTACTCCTTGTTTCGTGGGAAGAATAATCGCCGGATCACCTTCTAGTTCCACGACAACCCTAACCTTATCGGAATCCTTATAATGTTGCTGTGATAAAACCTGTATTGTTTTCGACTTGTTTAGCTTGGCTAATCCGCTCGTTGAACTTGAATTTGATTCTGCTTTTGCAAATCCAACTCCGAACGCCATGTTAGTGACAGTAAGTAATGATAGTAAACCAAGTGCTACTTTTTTTCTAAAACCTCTAAACTTTTTCACTAGCTTTCCCCCAATTTATTATATTAAAATACTAAACTGCTCCTCCTTTCTTGTATTTCAACTCTTGAGTAACTTTCATATGTAGTTAAATTTACCCAAGATGTACAAAATGTATCATGGGGTAAAACCCTTGTAAATAGCGATATATAGCGGTTTTTGTAGATTTTTATAATATTCAAAAAATAATTTTACGACCTTGTCACTAGTTGTTTCGACATATTATACAAATATCAAACTAATATTCTGTAAAAAATATTAATTTCTCCAAAAAATTTAGTATATGAAACACTTAAAAGCACTTTATAACCGTCAAAAAGCTTCATACTTCGAAATACATTTATTTTTTCACAAATGTTTTAATCGTTTCGATTGATTTCGATATAGAAATTGACAGTGACAAGCATTAAATTACAATTTCCTTAGGTTGTTTCTATTAAATTTCTTTATTAGACATGTTCTGTATATAGAACAGAAAATATGACAAATAATTAGTCATTGAAATGGGTTAATATCACAACACAACGAAAAAAAATCGTTTAATAGATAGCTTAAACGATAATTCGTAATCCTTTTTATAGTAAAAAAGAAGAGGGTATTTGGTGAAAATGTTAAATTAGTAATGTTATAAAGAACAATTATAGGTGGGCGATATTATCATACAAAAGTGAAGTGTAGATGTTATTGAGAGTTATGCAGCTTTCTACTAGTTCTGTACGTATAGATGATAGATTAAGTGGAATTTTCCTGTGGAAAAACGAGGATTGTACACCCCACGTGGACAAATCATCTATTTGTCCACGTGGGGTGCCTGACACCACTTAGGTGTCATTACTATTGTAAGTTGCTTGAAGCTATATACCATGTACCTTTTGTTCCTGTGATGGAAACTTTGTACCAGCAGAATAGGTTTGCTGAGCTTTCATCTTCGATTGGCCCACTTTGGATAGTCACTTTTGTTCCCGCTGGAAATTCCTTTGCTTTGTTATTTACTGTAGTAGGTACCGTCCTTAAGTTTGCCTTTGAGGAAATTTTTATTTGTTTTCCTTTTATATACATCTGAGTTGATACGGTTTTCTTCTTTGTCGTATATGTCATTTGATTCTTAAAGGTAGGTAGTTGTGTATCTGGATCTAGCGTCATGTTGATTCCTGTTAGTATATCCGGGTTCATTAGCGTTCTATCTTTCAAATTTTTATATACTCTTAGTTGATAAGCGTTTTTGTTCGTGTTTGGATTATTTTTTTGTGACAATCCATTATACGCCATAATAGCGAAATACCAGTTTTCTAGGATTTTCTTGTCAACATTGCCTTTTCCGTCTGCATTTATTTTAGGTATTAAAGGACTTTCCCCAGTACCAAATTTCCACTTTTCAAGGAGGATAGCGACACCAACTTGAATATTGTATTTAAGATCATATTTTACCCGATTCCAATCATAGCGCTGGTCATCATCAGATGCTGGTGTTACCTGCATAATTCCGTACCCATTATCTGGACTTTTAAAAACATCTCCGTTAGCTAAAAATTGCTGGAGCTTGCCATTTTCAGTAACAGCGATGGATTTGAGGATTTCCGGTGGAATTCCTGCCGAAATGGCTGCACTTGTCAACATTCCTTTGAGCTCTGATGTACTCACCTTTATGCGATCCATAATGCGTGTGAAGCGTTTATTTAAGTTTGTTTGATCGGACTTTGAATTATACTTTGCTATTTCTGATTTCAGTGTTTTGTAGATTCCAGGTACCTTTTGATCTGATTTTCCTTTTGAAACTAATGAGGTTAATTCTTCAAACTGTGACTCAATATTTAACAAATCTGCAAAGCTACCAGTTTTCAGTTTTGCCGGGATGCTTGCGTTTAATTGTTTTAACTCTGAGCTTAGTTGCTTTTGATAGTTTGCTTGCTTGATTAAGTCAATGTTAAAAACAATTATTTTGTATTGATTAGCGATTTTGCTTGGAGAAGCAGATGATTTTACAAGCTTACTTGATTCATTAAGTGCTTTTTTGACCGTTACTGGATATTGAAGATCATTTAGAACTTTATCAACAGGCGTTTTATAAAGTGTCTTTATTTTATCCTTCGTCTTTTTACCGTAAACAGCTGTGAACTTAGGAGAATAGCTTTTGAGAGTACTAGACAAAGATGTGTATGCATTGATGGTGTTTGTATCCATTACACCTTTCTTTACATACTTATCTAATGTTGTTTTTTTGACTAATAGCTTCTTCCCATAGGTAACAGCGTCGATATATTTTTTACCTCTATCAATTTTGGTTTTTACGTCCTTGAGCTTAGCCAGATTCGTTTTTTTCTGATTTCCTTTTTGCTTATTTACTGCCTTCAACGCTTTTTGATATTTATTAAGGGCTGTCTTATATTCTTTAGTTGGGATGTTCTTACCTGTTCCCTTATTTTCAACCGTTGTAAGCTTGTTGAGAACTTTTCCAGCATTTACTGCAGCAGTTACGAGACTGTTAGTATTACTTGCTGCTAGAGAATGGTAGTTCCCAAAGATTGAAAATAAAACAACAGAAGCCACGAGAAAGGCAATTCGTATGAATTTCACTTATTCCACCTCGATTTCTTTTATTCTACTTACTAAGTATAATGGTTAACCCAAAATATTGTAAGAGAATTTCCAAAAATTCAAAAGGTGACTGGCACCATAATCAAAAAAAGGTGTCTGTACACCCCAGGTGGACCCAAATTCCTCATTTGTCCACGAAGGGTGCCTGACACCATTTATTTCACTTTTTATTTACTTGTTACTTTTAGTGTGTATGGTTTAATGGTTGAGTTGCCGAAATAGTCTTTTACTTTGATGTAGTATTTGCCTTTTTTCAGGTGGACTGGCATGGCTTCGGCTTGACCTGCTCCGTAGTAATCGGCGTACTGAATTCGTTTTCCTTTATGATAGAGTGAGATGACGCCGTCGACTTCTTTTCCTGTATCAAAGGAAATATATCCTGTGAAGGCTTTTTTCACATTGAGGACGTACCAGTCTTTGTCTCCGAACGGTACACCACTATTCAATTGCCCAGTTGCGGTCCATGTTTTTGCATTTACTTTTTTCAATTTTAATGGTTTAGAAGGAACATTATTTTTCACCACAGAGCCTTTATCCTCATCCTTTGTCGAAACAGGTGCTACTGTTGCTTTGTAAGGAACTAATGATAATGGTGTTGGTCCGTCTATTAATCCGATAAATTGGATAATATAGTTTTTGCCTTTTTTTACTTTAAAAGAACCATAGTTTGTGCTTGACCCATTATAAAGTGAAGTACCAATAATACTAGCACGTTCAATATCTGCAGCATCGATTTTGCGATTTTTATTCACATCCTCATAAATAAGCGCAACTCCATATACATCTGAAAGCAATTCCTTCGGGTACTTACGCAGTAATTCCGGCGTTGGCTTTCCGCTTTCAAAAAGCAGGCTGTAGACAGCTGATTTTTTCCCCTCTAGGTAAAACAAATGCTCATCATTTGGCATGGCAAACGTTCCTTGGAAGGTAGATGACGGCAGATTTTTTATTTTATTTGACTTAGAGTCATACTGATCTCCTAAATTTGACACAATGAGATTGGATTGCAATTTATAAGGATCGTACGAAATACTAGACGAATTAAATGGATTTCCACTAAAGTGAATTAAATAGGTTTTCCCTTTTTTCATTCCAGTATAAAAGCTGTTATTCAGCTTCAAGCTAAAAAGGTCATACGGTTGATTGCTTCCGTTTGGCTGTGTAACGATAACCCGATTTCCGTATTCGTCTTTTTCTTTATTAACCATCAAGATTTCCACATAAGGCTTATTGTTGTAAGATCCCGGCAAGGTAAACTGATAAATTCCTGTTTTGCTAGGAGTAACCTTATACCAATCCTCATCCCAGTCTGTTTGCAAATAGCCGGAAATAGTTCCACCTAATGTAGCAGGAAGAGCATTGTCCAAGATTGTTTGATAGTAGTCATTCAAATCTTCCCCATCATTAGGCATAGGCAGATTATCCTCATCAGGAGGAATGACCTTCCCTACTATTTTCAGTGTATATGGTAATAAGGAAGATTGTGAATCCGGTTGAATACCCATTTGGGATATCGCGGCCCCAGACATGAACCAATTATCCCCAGAAAACGCTGATGCTTTATTTGTCACTCTCACATAGTATTGTGTTTGCGGTGTAGTTGGAATTGTCAACGTTTCCCCTTCGCCAATTCCGTTACTACTAGCTTGCCAATCGGGCGGAATTTGATCAATTGGCATAGGTGGCTCTTGATCATCTGATGCAGGTAGATCCTCATCATCCCCATCGTCACTTTCCAATCCAAGTGTATCCATTGAATACACTTGAATAGAAGAACTAACACCTACGATCCCACTTAAAGAAATTTTTACTACATTTTCATTATTTGTTTTAAAAGTGAAATAGTCGTCATCCCCATTTTCGCCAAATAACAACATTTCCTTTGACTGATATGGAAAACCTTTCACTTCCATTGGCTTGTCAAATGTCGTTTCAGCCTTTGGTTGATTCTTTGTACGAATCAAAGAAAGCTTAAATTTCGCTTTTTTTGCCGAAGAATCGTCGTAATTTCCATTTACATCCTTCACACCAATGGCCATTATCCCTGTATAAGGTGCTTGAAGTAACTTCCCTTCCGCCTGCCCTGCTCCTACATCATTAATAGCGATAGATTGAGATTGCTTCGCATCATCTGAATAAAATCGAATCATTAATTTATTGTCATATTCAGGTGCACTTGTTAGTTCCGTTTGAATGTATTCCCCTTTGACAACTTTAAACTCATACCATTTTTGTTCAAATGGTTTTGTAATATAACCTTCTTTTGCAATCTTTTTTGAAAAAGATAGTCCTGCTGATTTTGCTAAAATTTCTTTCTTCGACCAAGAATTTTTCACGAAAGAAGGGAGCTTTTTCACATTGTATTTAAGTGCTGCAGTCGGGTTCAATAAACCATTTCCGTATTTTAAATCATAGCCCTTTGCACCTAGGTCAGTGGCCGTGTGTTCTAAAATATATTCCACTTGCACAGGCTTCAGGTTAGGATATTTAGATAGCAGCAAGGACACAGTACCCGCTACCATTGGTGATGCCATTGATGTACCGCTTAATGCTGCAAAGCTAGATTTTTTCTCAAGGTCATAGATTGGGGCATAAATGTCTTCCCCTGGTGCCACGATATCAAGGGACGGACCGTAGTTTGAGAAATAACTTAGCTGCTTTGATTTATTAACGGATCCAACTCCAATGACTCCTTCATAGCTTGCTGGATAACTAGGCGTATCTGTGCCGTCATTCCCTGCAGCCGCTACAACGGTGACACCTTTTGCAATTGCTGATTCTACTGCTTCTTCTAATAAAGGTGAGGCATATGGTGAACCAAGACTCATATTGATTACCTTCACTCCGTGCTGTACAGCATAAAGAATTGCCTGGGCAATCGTGTAATCTGAGGTGAACATCATTCTATCAAAAACATCAATTGAAAGGATATTTACATTTGGATTTATTCCATAGCCCCCAATTCCATTGCCTTTTTTTGCGGCAATAATCCCTGTTACATGGGTCCCATGAGTATCCGGTGTACCTTGATTCATTGGGTTGATAACATTATAGCTGTCCTTTGAAAAAACCCCTTTTAATTCCGGATGTTTTTTATCAACGCCGGTATCAATAACCGCTACTGTTACTTTGTGCTTACCTGCTAATTTCTGAGCGTCCGCAATTTTTAATAGCTTTAAATGGTATTGTTCTGCTGTCTTTGGATCTCCTTGACTAGTAGAAAATGTTTTATATAATGCGCTCCTACTGACTGAAAGAATGCGGCTGTTTTTTTGAAATGTTGTCATTACTTTTGCTAAGTTAGCTTTCTGGCGGACTCTAATAACCATGTATTGCAGTTTGTCCACTTTTTCAATTACATCGAAATCTCTGCCATTTCCTTTTACTGCAGCTACTGAAAATGATGGACTATATTTCACCAAAAATGTATCTTCACTAAATGGTGACGTTTTGGATTGATCCATTTTATCTTGTAGTGCTCTTACTTTATGGTCCAATGTAACCGATTTCATTTTCACCGTTGGCAAGGTTTGTGCCGATGCATTTGTCGTTAGAAATGACGATGTGGCAAGCAAAATACCACATAAACCTAAGGAAGCTAATTTCCCCATAACTCGCTTCATAAATTCCCTCTTTTCTTAAGGCTCTTTTCTTAAACATTGTTGTTTTTGTAATCGTAATTCTCACAAATTTCCCCATTCAGCTTTAGAATGGGGAAATTCTATTAAGAAAAGATGCCCCGAAACTAATCCTTATTAGGAATTTAAATAAAGTACGAAAAAGCAACAACTAATACGAAAACAGCCTTGCATAATAAACTAGCAATATCATACACTAGCAAATAGGAAAATAGGAACAACTATTTTACGACAAAAACCGAGTGATGAATGGTGCCTGACACCATGGTGTCAGGCACCATAAATAGACATTTGGTCACTTTTGTCCGCGTAGGGTGTACACTTAAAACTTAAAACACGAAACTCTGTTTACTAACTTTGAAGGTTCGTTTCCCCTTTACACTTCTTTATAGATATTTATTTGGCCATTTTTGGATAAACAAAAATAGCCACCCCCATTGGACTAATTCAACATTGCCCACTGGGAGTGCCTATCATTTTTACATACTATCCTTCTGAACTTCCATACTTTTTGGCATTGCCTTATTATATATTGGCACAATAAACAGAAGTCCGATAAAAAATAAAACAGCTGCAACTTCAAATATAGTGACGATGGATAATAGGTTTTTAAGGGAACCTGCAATACTCATGGTGACCACCATTGAACCTGTGAATAGTGGACTGAGAGTACCGTTCACCCGACCCATAAAATCAGAATCGGTATTTTGCAGAATCATGGTGTTTATTCCAATTTGGATACAAGGCATGAATAAGCCGCAGAAAAATTGCGTCACTAAAGTAATCCATAATGTTGTCGATATACCTAAAACACCTACACCAATAGCGTTTACAAGCATTCCAATTACAAGCAATTTAGCCGGACCGACCTTCTTTGAGAACCCCATTGTGGCTCCTCCGCCTAAGATCATACCCGCTCCGTTCAACATGAGCAGCCATTGTAAATGTTCCTTCGCTAACCCCAATCGTTCCGTAACTAAAAAGATGTTTAACGGCTGAATCAAACCAATCGCTAGACCTGCCGCCATAAAACAAAGTCCTAAAAGCCTTAATTCTTTTTTGGCTAATACATATCGGACCCCGCTTTTCATTTCCTGCCAAAGTGTCGTGTGTTTTTTTTCTCTTTCCATCGAATGGTCGGCTGGAATGAATGTTAAGGAAGCTGCAGATAAGAGGAATGCAATCCCCGTAATCAGAATGGAAACTTTTATTCCGAAACTCTGAAATACAAAAGTTCCAACAATTGGTCCAAGGATCATAAAAATCGCAAAAATCGTTTGATAAATGGACATCGCAGACTGAATTAGATCTTCTGGCAAATGCATTTTAAATAATTTCATCCCCGATGGCTGTGAAAACTGAGACAAGATAGACGAGATTAAAGTAGCAAAGAACACCACTTTCCACGTTGTAAACATTAATGCTAAAATGACGGCAAAAACGGAAACCGCACTCAATGCATCACACCAAACCATTGTTCGTTTCGGACGCCAACGATCTGCAAACGCTCCTCCTATAAAGGAAAAAATGAAGATTGGTGCAAACTCAGCAACCGATATCATGGAAATGGCGAACGCATCTCCTTTTGTTTTTTCCATAACAAATAACAGAACGGCAAAATTCCGAACCCATATTCCCACTTGTAAAAACAAGGAAGATACAAAAATGGCTTGCACACACCGATTTCTTAATAATTGTTTCATATAATTCTCCTCTTATTGTTTGAATTTTTTTTATCCTCTAACAATTATACCCACATTAAAAACCCCCTATCCTGCTTTTTTAGCAAAATAGGGGGTGTAGTCGCCGTCATGAACCATAAAAGGACAGTACAGTCTTCTCCTGTACTATTACCATCTTTATACATGCATAGACTAATCCTATTTCTGAAAAAAGCATCGTGAATATACGAATGTTTTCTTGTAATAGGATTAGTAGATCATCGTCCTTTGGTTCACTCCTTTTTAATAAGGCTGTTTTCGTATAAATTGTAGCTTTTCGTACTTTGTTTAAATTCCTAATAAGTCTTAGTTGGGGCATCTTTTCTTATTAAGATTCCCCATCCTTAAGTTAAATGAAAGTAATTATGAAATTTACGATTACAAAAGCAACAACGTTTAAGAAAAGAGCCTTTATTGGTGTTTACAGTTTAACCGATTTACCATTAACAAGCAATATACTTTTTTTCTACAAATTTCCACATTCATGCTTCTTTTATTGTCCATCTGGTATGGACATTTTAGGGTTTTGTCACGAAGTGAAGGTACTAATTTATTCAATTCGATAACTCATATCCGTTACTCTTTCATAACCTTTAAGCAAGTTTATCCAATAATTATCTGTTATCCCTTTCTTATGGTAATAATCCGAGAATTCGTCCGGTACTCCCTTTTTACCAATTTCCCCTCTTATTACCATCGTGTCCTTCACAACTTTATCGTATTCTTGCATTAAACTCTCCATTATTTTCAATTTATCAATCTGTTCATCTGTTAATTTAATTTCTTGCTTTTTCATATGCAGATTCAGAAAAAAGCGAGAATATTCACTATTGATTATGAGAACATCATTTGCGCTATAATTTCGCAAGCGCCCAATGGTAGTACCCATATCACCAACATCTTGAGTATTCATCGCAATATCTTCAAAGCATGACTGAAGTTCTCTTGCTTGCCCGATTGTTAACTTTCCACTTTTGATTACATCTTGTAACATCCCCAAACTATACAATGAGGATTGAGAGATACCACCAATATGATTTACTAACTGATCCGAAAGATATCCTGCATAAGCTTTTTTCTCTATTTCCGAATGAATAAACAAAATGATAAACACAAAAACTCCTATTCCTAGCATGAAACTAATAATTTGCTGTTTTTTCATCATGCTCCCCTGCCAATTCCTATTAATCTCTTACATCAATATATACTGGTACAATCCATTTTCTGATTTCCTTATTATCCCTTGATTTTAGCATCTTGTCGTCAACCTTATCCATATTCAACGTTCTAATCCCTTTAGTTATTCTTGATGTCTCCCTAATTTTAAAAATATATTCGACACATAAACTGGAACACCTCTTTAGTTGATATTTTTTAATAAAATCATTAGCTACCTTACTCAGCCAAGTATGTAAATGTTGGCCGACCTACTTTCTCTACACTGTTAATCCTAAATTGATAAAGGCTTGTTCAAGTAGAGCGGTCAATAATTTTTCCACACAGAAGACCCCTCCAAACGGAAGGGCTAATTGTGAAGTTGACAATCCATTGTTAGTAGCGCTATTAGGCTTACATCACATTTTTTTGAAACCATTAAATTTTTGTCACACCAAATCCACTTCTTAAATAAACATATTAATGTGTAGTCAAACAAACGCTAATTTTTTCTAACTATTAAATGTACATCCTACCAGGGATGTTAAGGGACATTGCTTGGGCTTGCATCTGAGTATTGTGTGGATACTCATGATGGTGGTGCACTGGATGGTAGTGTACAGGTTGGTAGTGCACAGGTTGATAGTGCCCACAGCAAGGATCTTCATAGTGCATCATTCCATAAGGAGAATATCCCATCATCGGATAGCCCATTCCGTAGGAAGGATATCCATATCCCATCATATACGGATTATGAATTCTTTGATCTGGATACATGTTTTCACCTACTTTTTGAAGAAGATTTATAACCAATTTCATCCTATGCCATTTACCTAGGAATGAAGCTTATTCTTATAAAAATGGGTTTTTACCTAAGAAATGGAACAAGGGGACGGTTCTTGCGTTTCACGAAACGCAAGAACCG
>NZ_JBYSWK010000035.1:0-47035 GCF_058781025.1 Heyndrickxia sp. FW510-T9
GTAGGAGGGTGATTAATAATTTTTTCCTAAGTAATTTCATACTGATCACTTTGGGGCTCCGATTTTTTTAAAAGCATTTATTGGTCAATTTTGTTATGCTATTTTTTGGGTTTTATACTTTATTTATTTTCATGGGAGTTCAAGTACATTTCTTCAAAAAAAATCCTACTTTATATAGTAGGACTCCGTTTGATAAAAAGGTTAAACCAGTTTATACATAAGTATATCATCTACATAAAAGTCATCACTAAACTTAACTTCTTTAATTTTACGTCCTTCTTCAACAAATCCCATACTTTTGTACAATTCGATTGCTCGTTGATTTGTTGATAAAACACCTAAACTAACTTTCTCTATTAAAGGGTTATGTTCCGCCCAGTTTAAAAGTTCTTTCATCAACAGTTTTCCAATGCCTTGATTGCGGTACTCTTTTTTGACCATTGCTGTAAAAGAACCAGTGTGTAAAAGCCTTTTAGTACTTTTTGAGCGAAAAACAATCAAACCAACAATCTGCCCATTAATTTCCGCCACGATTAGCTTTTCTCTTTCATTCTCTAAGATTTTCTCAATCCAGTTTCTTATTTGCTCTAATGTTTCTTCATACTCTTCTATTACCGAAATCATAAATTCACTTTCTGAAAGAACTTCCTTTTGAAGTTCTAACACAGCTTCTGCATCATTAATGTTCACTTTTCTTAGGGATACCTGAATTTTTCTTTTCGTCATCTTCATTCCCCCTTTACCTTTGCCTATCTTGATAATATTTCTACAAATAGAAGTAAACTCCTTCTTACACTATCCTGCCATTTAACTTAATAACTTTAACAAAAATAGCGTTAATCCTTCTTTTATTAAGACATCACTAAGCTGAATAATGAAAGTTGAAATTTATATGGATCATCCTATGTATTAAAGTTAGAGTTTTAACACCTTTACTGATTCATTTTCGCATATCTCACCATTATCACAAAACCCAAAACTTTCATATAGTTTTTTAGCAACTATATTATCGGCGTCATATTCTAACCAACAATATTGACCATGCCCTACTGGGAAAGTGCGTATGAACTCCAATATTTTTTTCATAGCCTCCTTACCATAACCATGATTTTGGTACCGTTTATCAATCATAAAACGCAATATACAATAATTATTATTAGCTATTTTCGGAAGCTCATAACTAGTAATGCCATAAACAATCATAACAAATCCTACTATCTATTCATCGGCATAAATTGCAAAAGGAAGTGGACTACCTCCATTGGTGGCAAGAACATAACACGAAGCAACACTTGAGAGATTAGATGCAACAAAACTGCGTTGGTCATCTGCAACTTCTAACCCGAAAATCTCCCTTCGATTTTCTAAGGTGATTTTCCGAAGTGAAGTCATAAAGTCTCTCCTTTCCAAAAAATTAATTTACTCATAGTTCAATTCTAGTTCCCTATTTAATACAATTACGTACGAGGTAATTAACTGATTTAATAGTATTTAAAAGTCCCTTTAGTAATCTTTTGAAGGACTTTTTTTAAACTTGTTCTACAACAAGATAATGTAATTATGATAAAAAGAAGTTCGACAATCACTTTAAGAATGCTGTTATGAATGTAACCCGAAACTAAATTTCCAATGTAGTAAATAACAATAAAAGCAATAATTATTGTTATTAAATATGAAACTACAACACTTAAAAGTTGAAGTTTTGTTAGTTTCTTTATGATGATTTTGTTACTCCTATATGCATTAATGATGGCAGCCAAAAACAAAAATGACATAAAAATATCCTTCATTCATCCACCCACCCTTCCATACAAAAATAATAAGCATAAATTCCTAGTTTTGTATTCGATTAAACTGCCCGATAGATTAAAAAGATTTCAATAAACGATTCCATTCACCACTAATCAAATAATTTAGGTTATAATTGTATCCTTTTACAAACAACCTCCCGTTGCTTGAATAGCTAAAAAGTTTTACTCCTTATTGTAGTTAGGCTATCCGTTAGCATAAGTACAATTCTTCACAACTTTTCAACATACCGATTTGTCTTATTCTTTCCCACAATCAAAACAGCGTTTGTCTTTGTCATTGTCTCCGTACATACGGAGTTCCTTCTCTAATCCACAAACGTTGCAAAACTCAAAGTATATTTGCGGAAGTTTTCCATCTTCGGCTAATGGCACCCACTCATTTTCATATAAACTCTTTGTCATACCGTAATCGGTAATAACAAGATCACCTTCATTGTTTAAGCCATAATTACTACTGCATTTTAAGTCAAAGCAGTCGAAGTTTTTATCTAATATTTCTAAAACTTCTTCAAACAAATCAGGAATCAAATGTCGATGTTCTTCAACTTTTATGTCATATGATTGATTATCCTTCAGTTCTAAAGGTTTGTAGTACTTTTGTACAGATATAAATTCATCGACGTAATATGTCTGAGCTAATGACGGATCAAGGCCTCTATCCGCCATGGAAGTGTAAATTTCTAATTCATTATGTGATTGTTTATAACCAATTGGATGCATATGTACTTTTATTACATAATCATCCAAAACTCTATAAACTTTTCTGGTAGAACCTATACCTACAAAATTTTCATCTTTACAATACATATTCCAATTTTGAATTATTTGTTTAAGCATTGTTTTCCCCACCTTATACTTCTATAAATTCAATACTTCATTATTTTTTTCCTCTGTAACTTGCCCTTTTAGTTTAATTGCCTCAACAAAAAGAACGTTAATCCTTATTTGATTAACGCAAGCAGTTAGCTTAACATGAAAAAGGTTAGCCTAATTTTTGAGTAAAATACTGTATTTTAGTCCCTGTACCCAAATCCAATTACACGATGGGATTTTATATCGGCATAAACTCCAACCCCGCCTAATATTGAATTATCGTTTGAAGGAAAATCCAAAAGATAAACTTCTTTTCCGACAAATGTTTTGTCTTTAATGATTCCCATTGTTTCTCTTAGTGTGATTTTCCGTACACTTGCATCCTTCCACGTTCCTACTATATGTTCCTTTTCCTTTTTTGTAAGTTGGCTCCAAACAGCTTTCCTGACATCTAATGACTGCATTACATTTCTATTTTCTTCCTTCACATTTAACTCTTTTGTATAGTTTGACACTTCTTGTTTACAACCATTAAGTAAAAAGGATAAAAGAATAGATATTGAAATAATAAGAGAAAACTTTCTCACAATGTTTCTCACCACCAATTTTTTGTTTTTTTCTATCCAAACATATAATCATAGTTATTTATTCTTAATTGATTAGACGAAATTAACCACTTTAAGTTTCATAATTACTTGATTACTTCTTGTACTAACCCACTATCATTTAATGGTACGTTCACTATTTTATATTTTTTAAAAAAATTCCAAAATTTGCTATAATGAAATCTGAACTACGATTTGTTATTGATTTTTTCAGAAAAATGCCTTTTTCGATTTGAGGTGTAGTATGAAAAACGATTTTTAAAAAAAGAAACTACAGCAACAATATAAAGAGAAAATGGACTTTAAGAAAAATGAAAAGAAATATACGATAGAAGCCATTATTATAGTATCGTTTTTTATCATATTTATTTTCTTAGTTGAATTTCATTGGTAGAACTATAATATACGCTTAAAAAGGAAGTCATACCCCAGCGGGTAGACTTCCTCTTTTTTTATCGCAGCGGCGGATTATTGTTATAGCTAATCCCATAATGGAGTCCTTATCCTAACTGGCGTTTAAATTGTTTACTGGCGAAGAAGTAAGCGATGACCATGATGCCCACGCACCAGGCAAGCGCGATCCAGATACCATTGCCAACAGACCCATCATACAAGAGGGCACGAATCGTATTCACGATTGAAGTCACTGGCTGGTTCTCAGCGAACACACGGACAATTTTTGGCATGGTTTCCGTAGGGACAAAGGCCGAACTGATAAACGGCAGGAAAATCAGCGGATACGAGTAGGCTGTCGCCCCTTCCATAGACTTCGCTGTCAATCCTGGAATGATCGCCATCCATGTCAGTGCCAGTGTAAATAGCCCAAGTATCCCAACTACCTCGATCCAATCCAGGATACCAGCGCTGGATCGGAAGCCCATTATGAGCGCGATAAGAAAAACCACCACGAGAGTAAGAGCATTGGAAACAAGCGAGGTCAATACGTGAGCCCACAATACCGACGAGCGCTTGATCGGCATGGTTATGAAACGCGCCATTAGACCGCTCTTTACATCATTAAACAGCCGCAAGGAAGTATAAGCGACACCGGATGCGATAGCCATCAGCAAGATTCCCGGCAATAAATAATTGACGTAGTTGTCCGCTCCTGTCTTTATGGCGCCGCCAAATACGTAGACAAATAATAGCATCATCATAATCGGCGTAATCGCCACCGTGATAATCGTATCCGGGCTGCGCATGATATTGCGCATTAAACGCCCTAGTAATACCCCTGTTTTGCTTTTCATTTACATTTCCTCCTTTTTGCCGATGATCGCGAGGAAAATTTCCTCCAATGTCGGCTGCTTCTCAATGTACTCCACTTTCGCTGGTGGGAACATCTCTTTGAGTTCGGTAAGGGTACCGGTTGTAATGATTTTTCCGTCATGCAAGATGGCGATACGGTCCGCCAGTTGTTCAGCTTCCTCCAAGTACTGGGTCGTCAGTAAGATAGTCGTGCCCCCACCAGCAAGCTCCTTGATGGTATCCCAGACTTCAATCCGCGCCTCGGGATCAAGCCCTGTTGTCGGTTCGTCGAGAAAAATGACTGCTGGTGTCCCGATTAGGCTCATGGCGATGTCAAGCCGGCGCTTCATCCCGCCGGAATATTGGTCCGCCCTGCGGTTGGCAGCATCAGTCAGGCTGAATCTTGCAAGCAGATTGTCGGCGACGTGAGCGGGATTGGAAACTCCCCGCAACTTGGCGATCATCATCAGATTTTCCCGCCCAGTGTGCATGCCGTCTAATGCTGCGAACTGCCCTGTCAGGCTGATGCTCTGACGAACATGATCCGGTTGACGCTGTACGTCAAATCCGCAAATACCTATTTCACCACCATCGGGCTTCATCAGCGTCGAGAGAATGTTGACAGTTGTCGTCTTGCCTGCTCCATTTGATCCCAGCAGTGCGAAAATTTCACCACGCCGCACCTCAAAATCTACCCCTTTTAAGACTTCCTTGTCTTTAAAAGATTTTTTTAACCCTTTCACAGAAATCGCTGCATTACTCATACTTTTTTCCTCCTTATTATAAGCGCCCCCAAGGAGCTAGATTGTCTAAACTCTACTATTCAGTCTGACTGATAATCTGTATCACTTACTACTAAGTTAAAAATATAACTGAATAACGAAGGTGGCAATACACATTTGTAACCAGCTATTCAGTCGATATTATCTAATGAATCTATTTTTTTCCCAATCGATCAATGATACTCTGATTCAAATCTTCACGATACTTGGCGAAATAGGTTTTAGCGTTTGCCACTAATTCGTCGGCAAAAGACGCTACATCATCCCCAGTGATTTCCAACACTTGTCTGCCTTCCGCTGCACCAGCTTCGAACAAATCGATTAATTCATACTGAATGTGCAGCATATCCATCCCGTTGCCCGCTGTGAATTTCCACATGTAGTTTTGAATTTTCTTAAATACATACTGGTAATCCTCTGGCAGAGCTTCAACCCGTGCCATCATCATCTTGTATTCTTTTTTTTCACCAATCATTTTTTTGAACATTTCCATCATCTTATTTTTCCTCCTTTTTTATAAAGCTGAACAAGACACTCCATAAATATCGGTTGGAATATCTTATGAAGCTAAGTTGACTTCAAGACGTTAATTTTTGATGATACAAAATTCCATTTTTCCCAAAACAATTCAAGTTCCTTGCGGCCAGCCTCATTAAGTGTGTAAAACTTGCGGGGCGGCCCCATATCTGACGGTTTCTTTTCTATGCTGACGAGTTTTTTCTTTTCTAACCGCACGAGGATGGTGTAGACCGTCCCTTCCACGACTTCGGTAAACCCAAGATCGTTCAGGCGGCGGGTAATCTCGTAGCCATAGGTTTCATGGCGGCTGATGATTTCCAATACACAACCTTCCAGCGAACCTTTTAGCATTTCAGTTAAATTCTCCATATCCAGAATCACCTCTATTCTGTCTGACTTATATTCTGTATCACATAGTACTGAGATAAAAATTTTTACTTAATAGCATTTGGAAAACATACTATTAAGTATTACTTATTACAGGTATATCGTAACACCGAGTAGCGAAGAGTGTCAACTATTTTTTCGAAAAAATTTTTCATAACCAAGTACTTAGGTGAATTTTTTCTGAATAGATTTTGAAAAATCCACTATTCGGTATTACTTATTACAGGTATATCGTAACACCGAGTAGTAGGAAGTGTCAACTATTTTTCTTGAAAATATTTCGATACTAATATTAAGGGATATGCAGCACCTTCTATCCATTTCGTTTGAAGGAAATAAATGGTACAAAAGTGTGTAAAATCATTCATATGTCTTGAAAAGCACCTTAATTCCTTCAGCCAGTAATGGAAAAATTTTTGAAACTGATACTTTATACTTTGCAGTCGAACCATCTCGTCAAACAATGAAGAATCGTCCTAAAAAATATCCACCATTTGAATTGATTAAGGACGAAAGCAGCAAGCATCCCCCAAAATACAAGATGAAATTCTCTCTGATAGTTGATGATTCCTTCATTAACCTGACCGTTAACTTAATAAAGTCAACAAAAAATGCGTTAATCCTTCTTTGATTAACGCTACCGTTAGTAAAAAAAACATTGAATTATTGTAGTAATACCTCATCTCCAACATTAACCTCACCGTTACGTTCAACCTTAGCCCAAACCCCAAACGTTGCACCATGACTATTAACTAAGTTTCGTAGTATCCGAACATCCTTTTTTAGTTCCTCCTGTGGATTGTTCACCATTACACACCTTTGGAGTGGAGCCACAACTCTAATGATAACTTTCGGACCGACTTTGATTAGTCGATCCACCCAATCATCTTCGATGTATCCCTCTAAATCTGTATCAATTAAAATATTAGCTCGGAAACGCCGAGGGTCTACTGGCTCTCCTATTTCCGAACTCAACTTACGTAACGCAGATGTCGTAATGATACTTAGTGGTCCTTCATCAAAATGAGATATTGATTCTTCCCTTGCAAGGGTTACTGGAAAACCCAGCCACTTTGTTAATGTATCATTTATCGAATTATGGTCACCGCGATATTCTGTTCCATCAGGCATAGTAACAATTGGAGTTGTTCCCTCATATCTTGCTCTATAATTAAATAACCCTTCCATCAGTTGGAATCGTCGTGTTGATTTACCACTACCAAATTTTCCACTCATGTTTTTTATTGCCCATAGACGGTCTCCCAAGAGACCTCGTTGATTAATTGAAACTGATGATAAAGATTCCCCTAATATTGATTTTACAGGAAAGCGCCGGATTTCCTTGACTTTTCCTACGAGCATATTCTTGTATTCCAAAATTTCACGCCCTTATTTTTGGTCTATCTTGACAGTTGATTTTTTAAAAATAGGTATTGCTGATAGTTTCTACATCCCCTCTCAGATTCCTTCTTTAATTAACCTACCCTTCACCACATTAACATTTAATAGTACGTTCATTATTTACTTTTTAAAAAATTCCGAAATTTGTTATAATAAAATCAGAACCATGTTTTGTTATTGTTTTTCCGAAAAAAATGCCTTAAGCGATTAGAGGTGCAGTATGAAAAACGATTTTAAAAAGAAGAAACTACAGCAACAATATAAAGAGAAAATGGACTTCAAGAAAAATGAAAAGAAATATACCATCGAAGCCATTATTATAGTATCGTTTTTTATCCTATTTATTTTCTTAACTCAATACCACTGGTAAGGCAGAAAAAGCACCCCTAATTAAAGGAATGCCAAGTTAGATTAATTGAAAATCTTCACTATTTTTTTCTTAACAAAATCTAATCCCTTCATGTGTAGGGGCATATCAAAAAGATTCCTTCATAATAAAAAGCGCCATAATGAAAAGTTCGAAAAAGCTTTCACTTTTTTCTTTTCTTTAGTCCTCTAATTTGTTCCGTATCTTTTAGCTGCTCTGGCACGTGCACGCTCAGCTTCGACCTCACGATCGCGTGGTTCGGTACTAGTTACGAGTGTGTTCAATAGATCCCTTGAAACCATTGCAATCTCATTGACTGCACGAATAAACGCCTCCTCGTTCACCTTTGAGGGCTTGTTATAACCAGTTATCTTTCTGACGTACTGAAGAGAAGCTGCATGAATTTCTTCATCGGTAGCTGGTGGGTCGAAATTAAATAGTGTTCGTATGTTTCGGCACATAACTTACTCCTTTTTGTTTTCATTATTGGTTTTGAAAAAAGATTGATTAAATTCCACTCGAAATCCTTTATTTTTAAAAATATTATTAAAGCTTCAGTTTTAAACCTTCATGTGTTGCTTTAAAACCTAACCGTTCATAAAACCTTAACGCATCTGGTCTTTTTTTATCAGTTGTCAGTTGTACTAAATGACAACCACGTGCTTTTGCACGATGAATTGCCCAATTTATAAGTTCGCTCCCTACACCCTTACCTCTTACAGAAGGTGATGTTCTCACTCCTTCGATAGTAGCTCTCCATCCACCTTGATGTGTTATATAAGGTGTAAAAGTAATTTGTTGTACCCCAATTACTTCACTGCCATCACAAGCCACAACTAGCTCATTATTAGGGTCAGATGTAATAGCCTCAAATGCTTTTATGTAACTATTAGGAAGTGGATGCTCATAACGCTCACGTTTACTTCCCAAAATATCATCCGCCAGCATTGCAACAATACTATTTAAATCTTTTTCAGTAGCCATTCTAAACATTATATCTGTCTTCAATCAAATCCCCCCTGAACTTTTTATTAATTTCATGCTAACTGAATTCACTCAATAAATTAATTGTAATTATTTTATGACATTCAATAAGTTTTACTTATCGATAGATTTTTTTTCTTTTATACTACCTGTTAGCTCAAAATAATCCTTCTTGAAGAAAAGCACCAGTAGTTAAATAAGGCGAATTATTCATTGAAAGGTAAAATGTACGAGATTTGTTCCATTCCAGGTAAAAAACCTAAATTATTGTACAATGATTCAGCTGGATTTCCTATAGTTACAAAGAGACGAATAACTTCATATTTTTCTTTCAAAGTGGATAAAGAATGTTTTATTAAATTTGAAGCTATTCCTCTTCCTCGATAATTTTTGTCAACCACTATATTTGATATCAGCGGTAGACCTTCCCAGATAGAGATTAAACATGCTCCGACTAATTGATTATTTTCTTTATCGAAGACAAGACAAGAAGACTTTTGCAACAATTCTTCAGTGTTATTCTTGAAATAATACTTTAAATCTGATCTTTGTTGTTCGATTGTATTTTGGGTGTGGTAACCATTGTTATCAGCCTCTAAATAACCTTTGTAGGAAAGCAGTGCTATTTCTTCTAAATTTTCTAAGGATGTTGTTTTTACTAAAAAGTCATTTCCAAAATCAATCATTTCAAATTTTTCAGTAGGTCTAATCATAACGCGTCTTGCTTCAATCGGTTTAAAGCCTAATCGCAAAAATTGTTCAGATTGATAAGGCAATATTCCTATTACTTCAATAGACTTGGTTAAGTCTGATATCTTTATCAAGTACTTTTTCAGACTTACTAATACACTATATAAATCTGTAAATGGTGGCTCTAAAAATAAGGCCCATAACAAATTTGGTTTTAAGCATACTCCACCAATACGGCACCCTTTATGTAGCAACCAGTAGCAAGGATCATCATCTCCAAATATAGCTACACGTCTTTCCCAACTTTGTCGAAAAAATATATTTTCTCTATACGTAGTGTAATGTATTGCAAAATCTTTGGAATTAGCTTGCATTAGACTAAATTCATTGTCCATTTTAAAAAACATACAATCACCTAGTTTCTTTTATCTATACTTTTTAAAATATCTTGTCCGTAGCTTAATAACTTCAACAGAAAAAGCGTTAATCCTTCTTCGATTAACGCACTTCGATAGCTTAAAAATTTATACCTCAAATCTCTTTTGTAAAAAGTATTGATTAAATCCTTTTGGATGATTTTCAAGCGTACCAAAAACTTTTAATAATTCCTTTTTTTTAAATAATCTGTATAGTAGCGGAACAAGAAAAAGAGTCATAAATAATAGAATAATTCTTGTTGTACATGAGCACCCGTTAGTTAAGTAAACTTACTTTTTTCTGTTTAAATACTCATCACGAAATGTCGAATCGGGCTTTCACCCTTGCGGCATTTTGCTCATATCCATATACAACGCGTTCCACCGATGACCGTCTGGATCGGCAAAACCGCAGCCATACATCCAGCCACCATTTTCGCCCGGCTTGCTAAATACAGTGCCGCCAGCACGTTCTACTTTCAATGCAAGCTCATCAACTTCATTTCTGGAGTTCGCCCCCAGAGAAAATAACACTTCAGTCGCCTGCCAAGAATCCGCAACAGCATTACCAGCAAAACCACTGAACGTGGATACTGGGAAGAGCATCAAAACAACTTGATTATCTCCTACAATAAAGCTTAATGAGCCGTCTTGACTCGCATACTTCTCATTCAACTGAAAACCGAGCTCCGTATAAAAATCCTTTGCCCGTTCTGGCTCACGAACTGGCAAGTTCAACCATAATTCTCTCGACATACCTAACTACCTCCTGATATATGATCCAGTGATTACTCAACCATTATATATTCAATAATGCCTGTAATTTTTCCTTCCTATTTATTAATATAGTCCTTCTTCTAAAGATAACCTATTCCGTTAGCTTTAATAACATTAATAAAAAGAAAGTTAATCCTCCTTGGTTAAATACAAAAACACCTCTACAATTCAGGTGAGTAATATAAACAGTTTTCGATATGTTCATATTTATATTCACATGAAAACCTATCAAAAACGGACCAAAATGAATAGGTCTCTTCCCTAATTTGATACTAATAGAACAGTTCTAATCATATTCTTATAAAAGAAAACAATAAGAAGAGGTGAGAAATTAGTTGAAAGTTAAGGTTAGATTACTGCCAATTGTTAGTAAGATAAATTTACCCACTGTTTTGAAAACGACAATGCTTCCGGGTGACTCAATTGAAAGATTATTTATTGCAACCCAGGTAGGAGAGATCTTTTACATAGGAAACTCAACTATAAGTACTTTTTTAGATATTCGCCATCGAGTCATAAAACTAGGTTCCTCTGAACCAGGAGTTTCAGGTCGTGGATATGATGAACGGGGATTGTTAGGACTTGCGTTTCATCCACATTTTCATTATAACGGTTTGTTTTATCTTCATTATTCGGTAGCTGGAACACAAGGACCAGGTGCCCTTTCTGAACATTTTAAACCTAACCCGTGTGATCCCAGCACTTTAAACCTAAAGTGGATAAATAGAGAGACACAGTATGATCATATTGATACAGTTGAAGAATGGATTTTACAAGGAAAAAGTCAACCTCAAAAACGACGAACATTACTTAACTTAAGAAGACCATTTTTTAATCATAATGGTGTCAATAGCATAAACTTTTCACCTGAAACAGGAAAGCTTGTTTTTACAACTGGTGATGGTGGAGCAGGCTATGATCCATTTAATTTAAGCCAGGATGATATGGAGGTATTCGGTAAAATAATCGAAATTGATGTAGATAAGAATACAACTATCCATAATCCGCCCGTCGTCACACGTTTTAATGAACTTCCCAAACCTATTCAGGAAACCCTTACGGTAATGGCCAAAGGGGTTCGCAATATTCCGGGCATATCATTTCAAAGATTTAATAATCACTATATCAAATATGTGGGGAATGTTGGGCAGGATTTGGTAGAGTCGATTTTTTCATTCGTTCATTATAAACCCATACCAGTTACTCAGCTTATTCAAGATTCTTTAAAGGAATCTGAACCTGACCAAGAAGGAATTATTAACTTGGGTTGGAGAGGATGGGAAGGAGCTTTTCCTACTTCGTTTATAAGGGACTGTTCTGCAAATTCAACTTTGGATAATAAAACAATTGCTTATTACAATGAAACTGTAAAAACTTCAGTGAATCGACTTCTGCCTTTAACTAGTTATTTTCATAAAGATCCCAGGCCCGACAAGTTTGGAGGAACTGCACTAACAGGAGTGCAAGCCTATATGGGGAATGGCATCCCAAATTTAACGGGAACCGTTGTGTTTTCGGATATTGCCCGAAATGAAGAATCAGGGCCTCCTGTAAGAGGGGTTTTAGCCTATACCAGGGTAAGAACAGATTGTAAACTGAATGATTTTAGTATTATTGAAACCGATTATAATTTTGGGTCCGGGTCAGTTTATTATGTTAGTTTGGGAACGAATATGGATCAAACTAGACTATATTTAGGGGTTTATAGCTCTATGAAAGTGACTGATTTTAACAAAGGTACTGTTATGGAAATTGTTCGATGATTTATATCTATAACATTCGACTTGAGGATTTAACGGAATCGAAACATAAAACAAACAAGAGAACAATCATGTTCCCTCGTTTGTTTATTTTTCAGGGAATGTAGCTTTCACTTCGTTTAAAGAATTATTTGCTGGCTTCTTCCAGAACAGTGTAATAACTATTCCCAGAAATAGTATCACAGTCGCAAAGTAGTAAGGATAGTTAATATCTATATCAAATAACATTCCTCCCAGAATTGGTCCACTAATGTTCGCTAAACTGGTAAACATAGAGTTCATTCCACCAACGAAGCCTTGTTGGTTCCCAGCGATATTGGAAAGGTATGAAGTAACTGCTGGCCGAAATATATCAAATCCAACAAAAACAATAAATGTAACAAGTAAAATGGAGAAATATGAATGAACTGCAGTCATTAAAAAGACAAGTATTGCCGATAATATTAGGCTATATCGAATCAGTTTAATTTCGCCCCAAATTCGTGTGAGTCTATCAAATAGTAAGACTTGTGAAACTGCACCAAATATCGCACCGCCAGTAATAACGATTGCTATATCCGACGGTTTAAATTTAAATTTATGGTCCACGAATAGACTAAAGAACGATTCAAAAGCTGCCAAACCAAATGAGGCAATAAAAATTAACAAAAATGCAATGAGATATTTTGGAGCAATTATACGTTTCACTCCAGTCTTACCATCCGATACTTGTTCATTACTATCTTCATTACGATTAGGCTCAGATAATAAAACAATGGAGAGTATAGCTGCAAGGGTACCAAGGGCTCCTGCTACGAAGAATGGTATACGAGTTCCAAATTCCGCCAATAGTCCCCCAATACCTGGTCCAACGATAAATCCTGTACTAATTGCAGCTGACATATACCCGAGCGCTTTCGGGCGAGTAGCTGAATTGGTAATATCAGCAATGAACGCTGTAACAGCAGGCATAATGAACGCAGCACTAATTCCTCCCAAAGCACGTGAAATAAATAGCATTTCGATTTCTCTGCCGATTCCAAATAAGAATTCTGAGATGCCGAAAACAAATAGGCCAATGACAATCATAATTTTTCTACCTAGTTTATCTGCCGCTTTCCCTGCAAATGGGGAAACAATCAGTTGCGCAATTGCAAATGTTGCTGTTAAATATCCTATGGTTGTTCCAGTAATGCCTAATTCATTCATCAAAGTAGGTAAGACTGGAATGACAAGACCAATTCCCAAAAATGCTATGAATAAATTCATTAATAATAATCCTAAGGTGACTTTATGCGTTTTCATCTTTAACTTTCTCCTTAACAAACTAATTACTGCAATCGCAAACTAACTTGCAATGTTTTTTTTTTTACAATTTCCATCCTATTGTATATAGTAACTATATAGTCAAGGAGGAGTTGTAAAAAATGAATAAAAAAGTTGGAAAATATTTGACTACAGGGGAATTCGCAAAGCTTTGCAAAGTAAACAAACAGACCCTCTTTTATTATGATCAAATTGGGCTTTTCTCTCCGGAATATAAAAACGAAAAAGGTTACCGTTTTTATTCAATCCGCCAATTAGAGCTATTTTCTGTGATTGATTTATTAAAGGATCTTGGTATGTCGCTAAACGATATTCAACAATATACACAAAATAAATCGCCTGATAGGTTTTTGTCCATCATGTATCAAAAAAAAGAAGAGATAGTGAAAAAACGTCAGGAGATCGAAACGAAGGAAAAAATGATCGACACAAAAATAGCTTTAATGGAAGAAGCACGACATCTTGACTTAAATCAAATTACGCTTGAACAATTCCCCGAAGCAACACTTTATATAAGTAGAAATATAGAAAATATAACCGCTGAGGAATTTGTAGAGGTTATTTCCGATTTTATTAATGAATTGGACGTATTACAACTTGATACGGGTTATCCTATAGGGGTAATAACGAAACGAGAGCAAGTACTAAAAGGTGAATTCACAAATTATAGCTATTTATATATCGAGCAACCAAATCCAAAGGAAGGATATCCATATTTTAAAAGTCTTAAGGGTGAGTTTCTCAGTGGATATCATATAGGAGATGAGAAAACAATACATAAATCATATAAGCGACTCTTCACGGAAATGGAAAGTTTAAATTTAGATTTAGGTGATTATGTCTTTGAAGAGTATATTTATGATACCGTTGTAATGAATCATAAGGAACATTATGTCACCAAAATTATGATACAAATCAATAGAAAAGAGAGCTAATTCCCAAAAACATTTGGATAGATGAGCTTAGAAAAATTCACTTATGCTTTTTTAAATTTAACCTTGAGCAACTCTTGTTAAAAAAACTACTTGTTACTTGAATATGAAAAGTGCGTCTTCACCTGTTGTAGAAACGTAACCCTTTACTTCAAGTACAATTCTTCAAAAACTTTAAAACGAAGTAAACAAATCAATATTTAGTTACTATATAATTAAAATTTTTCCTTCTGCTAAAGCTAATCTGCCCTTTTATAAAAGAACAACTAATTACCATACGATCTAATTACAAAAAAGAAAAATGGAGTTTCTTATAGAACTCAGTACTCCATAACAACGGATGAAATACGCCGTTCCAAATTTCTATGCTGTACATATTTTGTAATTACGAATAAGGTTGCTATGTACATGTGAGATGGTGTTTGTGAAAATAAGAAAGTTAAAAGGGGTAAAGTACATGATTAGCGTTTTATTTGTATGCCTGGGGAATATTTGCCGTTCACCGATGGCTGAAGCTTTGTTTCGTGACATGGTCAATAAAGAAAATTTGACTGACAAAATCTTAGTTGATTCCGCTGCAACTAGTAAATGGCAAATCGGCTTTCCTCCTCACAACGGAACTCTTGATATTCTAAAGAAATACAAAATCTCTTCTAATGGTCTTGTTGGACGCCGACTAATAAAAGAAGACTTTCGGAAGTTCGACTATATTATAGGTATGGACAGGAGTAACATAAAAAATATTTACAGTATAACCGGCAAGCCTAATCATCCAAAGATTATTAGGATGCTAGATTTGACCAGAGATAGGAAAGATATACCCGATCCATTTTACACAGGCGACTTTGAAGAAACTTATAGTCTTGTTTCAACCGGCTGTCGGGCATTACTAAAGAAAATACGTAGGGAAGAAAACTTATACTATTAATGTAATTGGCCGCTTTACTTAGATAAAAAAGAGAATCCCTTATTAAAGAAATTCCCACGTTAGTTCAAGTATATAGCTTAATTCGTTACTTGAGTTGAAAAATTAAGACACCACCTATCATAACTAATACCCCAATAATTTTATTAAGACTTAAAGAGACTGGCTCTGTACCAAACAATCCTAGTGTATTGATAATTAATGCTAAGATTAATTGTGATATCAATAAAATGGAAACAGAAAAGGCTGGTCCAACATGTGTTATACCTTGCATAACGCTGTATACAATAATGACCCCAAATAAACCACCTAAGATATAAACCTTATTCACCTCAAGTAGATTTTTGATGTTTCCATCTTTTACAATTATAAAAATGACTACAGAACCAATAAATCCAATTGCGTGAACAATCGTAGTAGTCAACCATAACCCCGCTTTTGAACTTACGTTAGTGTTAAAAATTCCTTGCAGTGTGATTAATATTCCTGCGATTAATGAAAATACAATTCCTTTTAACATCATTTCCCCCACCAAATTATTCGTATTTTATACCATTTGCCAACTCTTCAAGTTTCTTTACGTTCTTTACTTGAATGAGTCCATTCCTTTTCTCAATAATATCTCTTGCAACTAGCTCGTTAATTACTCTATTAAGATGTCGATAGCTTGTACCTAATAACTCGGCCGTTTCCACTAAATTTGATGTCTTAATTTCCTCTACAAATGTACCGTTATTACTAGTTAACATGGATAATAAGTAACTCGCAAACCTGTTTTCTACCTTAGTAAGAAGGTTAAGGCTTGAAGTGTTCGTAGATGAATATAATCTATATGCAAGGTGATGCACTATATACTGAAGAAAAGTCGGATTGTTATAATAGTGTTCATGAAGTAAGTTGAATTTTATTCCAATCAACATACATTCACTAACGCATTCAACCGTGTTCTTCGCATTCCTTTTTGTTACAAATTCTACCTCTCCTATTATTGAAAGTGAGTTATTAAACCTTAATAAAAGTGACTTACCATTTGGTAAAGGTGTTGATATTTTCACTCTCCCACTTACTAATAACAATAATTCCTCTAAATTATCTCCAACAGTACAAACGATTTCTCCTTTTTCTAGGGTATATAAATTGAAGATATCTAGGTGTTCTTCAGCAAATACTGTTATGAGATTATGCATAGTAAGTAAGTCACTTAACAATTGTCTATCGTTGATTTTTTTCATTGTTCATCACCCTAACAATCATCATTCTTTTCATTAATAGTAATATGTATTAATCAATAAAGGAAAGGACATTTGTCCTTTCCTTTATTGATTATTGCCTTCTATACCTGCTTGTTGGACTAAACTACCCTTTTGCTCAAAAAGAAACTTCAGCGAAAAAAGCATTAATCCATCTTAGATTTATTTTGAATTATATTTATAAAAGTTGATATTCATTTCTAATTAGAATAAATTGCTTTTTATTTGAATAAGAAAAGAGCATCCCTTAATAAAGGAATGCCACCTATAATTTAAGTACAGTACATCACAATCTTACTTTAATATAAATATATGGCAGCCAGCTCTTAAAAAAGCCCCCGAAAGTTGAATAAGTAACTAATTATTGAACGAGATGAAAAGTTTCTAAAATTGGTTGAGCACTTATTCCCCAAACCTCTAAATGTACAACTACAGGGAGATTCTTAACGATTATTGCTTTTCCATAACCTGTTTTATTTTTTTCTCTCAGGTCTGTAAAATCAGCTTTTAGGTTATCTGATGAAACATTTGTCCACTTAATCCCTTCTACCCCACCAAATATCCCCGTAACATCCCACTTTCCTGTTTTTTCATTTTCCATCGCTCCAACATTTCCACTCTCTAAATATCGTATTTCTTGTTGGCTATTTTTAGGGTTTACCCAATCATACCCGCCTGTACTTCCTCCACCAACCTCTTGTTTGATCCAATCAGAAGGAACTTTAAAATTAATTATTGGTTTTCCTACTACGTTATCTAATGGTATGGACACTAACCTCATTGATGTTTTTTTCGACTTGCTTTCAGACTGTGTAGTATCAGATTTATTACTCTTTGTATTTTGTATCTTCGTTAATGGTAAAAATTCAATTGAGTTTGCGATATTCTCTATATTATTTTTATCAGCATACAAAACAAAATAAGAATATTGATTTCCATTAATGGTAACATTATATGGATACTCTACTATTAACTCGGCTTGGTGCTTATATTGTTTTGGTTGATCTTCAGAAGGCATAATCAATCTTGCTTCCTGATTCTGAATGTTCATTTTGGATGTGTTTGGGGAACTTCCATATGGTTTTAGCATATGATTCGCTTCATTGTTTGCAACTTCATCAATGGTTAATCCATCTCCACTTATAGTAGCAATCTGAAAGAATCCCGTATTCCCTTCAAATCTTACATCGTATTGTAGATTCCGCTTCCAATTTTTATTGTATTTTAGTGAAACTTTATACATTTTGCTTTCATAACTTTTCGTGCTACTCTGTTCAATTTTCACTTTACTGCTATTAGCTGGTGTCTTAGGGGAGTGATTATCAATTTGAGACACAGCTATTGGTAATGAAATGGCTAACGCAGCAACCATCGCAATATAAGGCAACATTTTTAAACTTTTTCTCTTTTCAACTTGCATCTCTGACTTTGCCTTCAATATGCCTTTTTCGCTTCGTTGGTGAAGTTCTTTTGGAATTTTAATGTTGTTCATTTCTTGCTTTATTTTATTGCCCATTAATATCATCCCCTTTCACAAAATCAATTCTAAGCTTTTCCAAGGCTCTGTATAAAATGGTCTTGGATGTTCCTAGTGGAACGTTTAACACTTCAGCGATTTCTTGGAAGGTGTAATCATGATAATACCTTAGAATTACAGCACTTTTCTCATTTTCTTTTAATCTACTAATTAAGTCCTGCAAAGTCATTGAAAGCGGGATATCATCAAATTCTGTTGCGATTAGTTCCTCGTGACTTTGCTGCAATGGAACAATTTTTCGATTCTTGTTTATTAAATTAATAGAACAATTGATAGAAATTTTAAATAACCAGGTCTTAAAATATTTAGGTTCTTTCAAGGAATTTATCTTTTTAAAAGATTGATACGCCACTTCTTGGACGACATCTAACGCATCATTTTCATTTTTCACATAGACATATGCCATACGGTAAACGTCTTGTTCGTATTTTCTAAAAAGTTCTAAAAATGCTTGATTATCTCCTCTTTGTGCCTTTTTAATTAATCTATTAATCGAAATCACCTTCTCTTTTTATGTCTTACATTTATTAGACAATCCAAAGTTCATTTTGGCTTTGTTTTTTTTGAATATTTTCTCATTACAATTAGTAACGCTCGAGATTTACAAACTGAGTGTACCTGTTTTCATACAATTAAATTGTACCCCAAACAGTTAATGCATGTTCTTTACAAAATAGTTGTACCTCAATCAATGAAGTTGTACCCGATTTGTTGGGATAATTTAAAAATAAAATGAACTACGGTTGAACTTAAATATGTAAATGCAAAAGTTTAATTCTTCTTCAACTAAAGCTACCTTATATTTTAAGTGCATTTTTTTACAAATTTTAGAAACGATTACTTTATTACAGAAATGCTGCTTCGTTAGCTGAAAAAGAAAAATGCGAACTCCTTTAAAGGTGCTCGCATACGTTGGGTCATTAAAAAAATGTATTTATTCAGTATTCGCTATATTTCAGTTACGTGACTTTAACGATTGCTCGTGGGATCATTTTCAACATCCGGTTTTTTTGTACCTTTACTTATATAAGGTTTTGCACTCTTTTTTTTGTTTGTACTAGCTTGCCAACGATTCCAACCCTTCTTGCCTGTTCCTCTCCCTGTTCCACCTTTTCCTTTAGCTTTACTCATTAAATCACCCCATTATTATTCTAGGTTGAGTTACCTATCTGGTTAGTTCTAGTCATTTTACTCGGTTATTAACCAAGCATATTGCAATAAATAACATCCTTCCAGTCACCGACACTACTGTGTAGAAACAGTAAACTAATATCGACTTCACGGAATTTCCTTTTTTCACCAAACTTCACGTTAGCTTAATAAGATCCCCTTAATTTAAAGCCATGTTTTTTTAGCATACTCATTAATTATATTGATTAAATTATCTTTGTAAATTGAAATTGTTTTATGAATTTCCCGATGCCCATCTTCAAAAATGAATCTAAAAGATTTTTTATATAATTTTCTCCCTAAATCTTTCATTTCTCAACTAATATTTCACTTTGCATTTGCAAAAATCCTGCTTCAAGTAACCTGCTTCTTCAATAAGAAAGAGCATCCCTTATTAAAGGAACGCCACATTTAGTTGAAGAAGGATACGGGTTAATTAAGTACATTTTGTCCCCTTAAATTACAAGTTCGAAACCCGTTAACTTTTGAAATGGTATTTTGCATTGTTTTACACAATCCTTATGGATTAACGCCCCCGTTTGTTTAATAAAGAATAGTGGCACACAAAATTTGTATAACTTTCATAATTCAATCTATATTGAACTTAATCGCTTTTGTTGCGATAAAACATTTTATATACTTATCTAAAGGTCTTGTTCCTCTAAAATCATCTTCGTATAATCCATTGATTACAAAACCAGCATCTATTTGTCCTTGAATTTGGTCTTCCAATGTGTGACCATATTCAATCGTTTTATTGGCCTTTATATAGTCATTGACTTCATCTTCTGTTAAACCATCCAGTGAAGAAAACGGAATAGAATTTTTAACAACTAAATTACCTTTCATATCCTCTTCATCATCAAAAATAAATAAGATAAGATTGACAAATCCTGATATAAGAACTCCTTTTTCTTTTAAAACTCTTGATGCTTCTTTCCAAACAGGACGTACATCTTTTACAAATAAGTTTGATATTGGGTGTATTATCATATCAAACTCTCCATCTGTAAAAACAGAGAGGTCAGACATATCCCCTTGAACAGTTCTTAATTTCAATCCATCTCGCTTTGCAACAAATTCATCTTGTTCCAACTGCCTTTTAGATATATCGGTTACAGTTACATCCGCACCGGCCGCCGCTAAAACAGGACCTTGTTGTCCACCTCCAGAAGCCAAACACAGGATTTTTAAACCTTTTAGTGATTTGGGAAACCAATTTCTTGGAACAGACTTTCCTGTTACAGTAATCTCCCAATCACCAGATTTACTTTTTTCGATGGTTTCTTTACTTACAGGTTGAGTATATTTAACTCCTTCTACAACTTTCTGATCCCAAGCACTACTATTTTGCTTAATAGTATCCATAATAAATTCCTCCTCTGATACTCCCACAGCTAAAGCAGTGGGGTTCTGAATCTATTGCTTTCATATAAAAAATTCCTTAAAAGATAACATATTTTAATTGATATTTACTTTCCGTACTTTAACTAAACTGCACTTTAGTTTAGTAATTTCAACAAAAAAAGCGTTAATCCTTCTTCGATTAACGTTGCCCTTTAGTTGAAATGTAATACTTCAATATGAATCGTTTTATATCGTAATCAACTTTAGATCCATTCATAACTTAATTTTATCAGGTATCATTTCAACTTCCGTAGTTTGGTCACAATCCAAAAACTTTTGTCAATTCATTCTTTCCAATATTCCATATATTTATTGTTCAATCCAATTCTATTATAGGGCTGCAAATTTTTATTAATTGATCATTTTTTAATATTATTATTTTGGGATTACTTTATTTCTCTAATATCAGAGAAAGGAAAAAAGACTAATTTACTTTGTCCTATTATGCTCTGTTTTTGAATGTATCCTAAAATATTTCTACTATCCTTACTTACTAATCTGTTATCTCCCATTACAAAATATTTGTCTTTCGGTACTACAATTGGACCAAAATCACCTGTTAATTTACTACCACCTTGCTTAGCTAATTTAAGGTTTTGTGAAAGGTAGGGTTCTTTGTAAAGGTTTCCATTAATAAACAATTTATCATTTTTCACAAAAATCTTATCACCAGGAATTCCAATAATTCTTTTAACATAATTTTCTGTTTTCCCTTCAATTATTACAATGTCTCCCCTATTGTATTTACCTGTCAAATTAAATTTATTTGCAATCATTTTTTCATTATTATGTAATGTAGGCTCCATGGAAACACCTTCTACTATGTAAGAAGCAAAAAAGAATGTTCTTATAATAAATGCAATTCCAAAAGCAATGACTAATGATTTCCCCCAACTTTTAATTTCTTTTTTTGTTTTTGTTTTCATAAAATCAGCTCCTACTAATTTTCCTTATTTAATAATCTATTCTCCATAAACTATTTGATACCCTTTTAATGAAATCTATAGAGATGAGACGATTTTAATCAAATTACGTAAACAACCTTTTTTATATTTTTCTCTTTCGTTAGTCTATTCTACTTTATCAATTAAATCTTCTCTTTTACATTATTCCGGTAATGCGCTAGAATATCGAAAATCATAAGGACATGTCTTGTTGAACTAACGCGCCCGTAAGTTCAACAAGGTTTTATCCCTGACGTAATATTTTCTGAAACATTCTTGGTAGATGTTTTTCAAAACCCTTTATTAATTCTTTTTCAAAAACAGTTATGGTTTTTTCCCAAGGGTGTCCTAAATATCCCCATTCAAAATCCTTGTGGATAAAGAAGTAATAATCTCCATTTGGGAAAATTGGTACTTTCCATTCTTCGAATTCGTCTTTTTCAAATTCTAAATGGGGATTTATCCAATAACATTCATGTTGCCAATCCAGTGCATAAATATATTCATCTTTTGATGTATTTTCTTGAAAAACAAGTAATGCTTTTTCTTCCAAGTCATCATACGCATCTAAATCTTTAGATTCTCCAAAGTAAATAGAAATATCGTAGATGATGAATGGAGTTGGTACTTCAATAGATGGAAAATCGGAAATGCTTGGTTTAAACTTCAATTCTCCATATATTTTAGTCCATACTTTTTCGTCTTCTGCCTCGGATAGTTTAAGCCAATTTTCCATTGAATAACCACCTTATTGTTACTTTTAGTAGTATCTATAATAACATTTCTTCTTTAACCTGCCCCTCTAGTACAAGAAGAAACTTCTACAAAAAAGGGCATTAATCCTTCTTGATACAGATAGGTAAGGGTTTGAAGTTATCGATCCCTTTTCCCCCTGTCCACACCGTACGTGCGACTTTCACCGCATACGGCGTTCCAACTAATCCAATTCATTCGTTTCTATGTACTTGGTGAAGCCAGTTTATTTCCAATCAAATTATGTGATATTTACATAGTTTTCGAAGTTCATTAACTTTTTCCTTTTGCTTATTGTTCAGTAGTAAAATACCAAGCAAAGTATAGATTTTATTAACATCTTTCAGATGAACGAGTTTATGAACAGCTTCGTGTAACACTATTAGATTTGAATATTGGTCATCCTTTGAAATGTAATAAGGAATCTTGTGATGACAATGCCAGTCGCTTTTTCCAAGTTCTGCTCCTGTCACTGCGCACTTTCCGTACTGGGCTATGAACTTACTTATGCGGTTATCATTATATTCAATCGTTCGATTTGGAATGAAGTTTTTCATGACATAACTTAAGACGCTTTTATTAATCGCTTTTAAATTATTGTGTATTTTTGATCTGCCTTCGGCAGTATAATTACTCACATTTTGCGAGAAGCAAAGGTTTGTTTTATGCCGTTGGGCATAAATAGGGACAAACACCATGTTTTGAATCTTAAAATATTGTGGTGAGTATCCTTTATAACGTTTTTGAAGCGTACTTGTCATTTCTTCAAACTTAGCTTCTGTTCTGATGTTCTTTAGTCGATTATATAGAGTCTTGTTTAAACGGGAGGACAACTCACTTAAATTATTAGAGATGTTAGTAGCTGCTGCATAATAGTTTTGGATACCCATTACGATTGTATTATAATGCCAAACAGTTTCAGCACAAGGCTTCTTCTGAATTGCCTTAATAGAATCTTTGATTTTAATGAGTGCATTGGACTTAGCTTTCTTAGTCATATTTGATTGTGCTACAAATCCATACCTTGTTTTTCCTTTTCTAATTGCTCGAAAGGAAAAACCAAGGAATTCGGAAGAATTCTTCTTTAAGTTGATAACCTTTGATTTTTCTTCACTTGTCTCAAGATATAA
The DNA here is from genome assembly GCF_058781025.1 of Heyndrickxia sp. FW510-T9. Lineage (NCBI taxonomy): Bacteria > Bacillati > Bacillota > Bacilli > Caryophanales > Bacillaceae > Heyndrickxia > Heyndrickxia sp. FW510-T9. The sequence continues at coordinate 23,914 of NZ_JBYSWK010000035.1, forward strand.
TCTAGTTTTAAGAAAATCCTTAATGGCATAATTCATTTTAATCGCTTGCGTTCGAGTACGGCATAATACCTTGAAATCATCGGCATATCTAACGATGTAACATTCTTTTAGATTTGATTTCTTAAGTTCTTTTACTTTACTTCCATTATGTTTGTAATCATGTTTACTCTTAAACGTTTCCCACTGATTACTTACCCACCAATCAAGTTCATTCAAAACGATATTCGATAAAAGTGGTGAAAGTATTCCCCCTTGCGGGGTCCCTTTTATTGGCACACCTTCTCCCTCAATCTCTGCTTTTAATAGTTTTGAGATGATAGAGAGTAAAGTTTTGTCCTTGATTCCTAACGACCATATTTGCTTTAGTAATTTACTATGGTGCACATTATCAAAAAATCCTTTTATGTCTACATCAATGCAATGATAAAGACCCACCATATTGATGAGCGATTCAAGTCTTGCCTTCGCATGGTGGGTACTTCTATTTGGTCTAAAACCATAGCTATGTTTATGGAATTTTGCCTCACAAATGGGTTCTAATACTTGTAAAATACATTGTTGAATAAGCCTATCCCATATTGTCGGGATTCCTAACGGTCTAACTTTTCCATTTGCTTTAGGAATGAAAACACGACGAACACTTTCCGGTTTGTATGATTGGAACAATTTATGAATGTATTCAATTACTTCTTCTACCGACAAATGCTTAATGTCATCAATTGTTAACTTATTTGCCCCTGCTGTGTTACTCCCAGTGTTTCTTTTGATGTTTCGATAAGCAAGACATATATTTTCATTTGAACTAATTAGTTTCAGTAAGTTATAGAAATTTTGACCATCGACACTTTGAGCGTATAAATTATCAAAGCAATTTTGCATATCGTAATACTCATTGTGTCTCAGTTTCTTCCGTTTCAACAAGTCGGTGACTCCTTTGGGAGTTGAACCTCTATTAGTCTCACAAGAACCTTATTAACCGATAAAGAACTGTCATACATGGTTGAATGATTCTTTTTAGTCTAGTGGCTATCCCTCCAGATTGATTAGACCTTTCATTGGTACTGTGCCACCACTTTCACTGATATTAAGAAGAGTTATACGATAACTAATTTCATTATTGTCTTCCTTTTCAACGCTTCTTAGGTAGTAAGACCTCCACGTTATCAGCTTACAACGTTGAATTATATCTATTATAGAATGAACTTAGGTGCTTCCTCTAAGCCTGTTAGCCGTTCATATGCCTGTAACATATCATGGACTTTCATATTAATCAGTTTTACTCATCCACTGCTAACCTCACAATGAGTGATATACACATTTCTATGTATTGTGCGTGTAGACCCGTACATTCAGAAGTTCGTCAGCTTAACCTTTTCTTATAGGCTTTTTCGCATTCTCACCATATCCAATCAACTCAAGCACCATGAATTACACCACTCCATCGAGTAGGCTTTCGTCAGCCGAACTGCTACGGAAATTTCTTACGCCTTTTCGCCGAGCTTATAACACTATCATTCTTACTAAATCCAGTGCTATTCGACTAAGAGAGAGCCCTTCAAGGCGTTACCCCATCATTTGGCACTTCGATATAATCCTTCAGTTCCGACAGGAACTGTCTGACCTTTACCTGAGTATTGTTACCAATCTCAATTTATGCCAGAAACATTTCGCACGATTAACGCACCCGTTTGTTTAAGTACACTTTTTCACAAACTTAGTTTATTTAACGAAATAATTCTTATTCATTACGGGAATGCTGCCTCGTAGTAGCATAAGAAAAAGCTGTCTAAATGACAGCTCTGATTTTTTGCTATTGCACCTTTCAGCTTAATAAGAAATCTCCTTATTCAAATACAACCATTTCTCCGACATCTATAAACCCAAAGCGCTTATAGATATTTTTCCCATCTTTTGATGCTTGTAAGACAACGGGTTTTTGTTTATCTTTTGTTTGAGTAAGAAGGTATTGAAACATTTCACTGCCATATCCTTTACTTCTAAATGTTTCTTTTGTCATAACATCATAAATACCATAACTTTCTTTGCTATCTATTAGTAAACCAGTAGATACAGTTATTTCACCGACGCGTCCAATAAACATTTGAATTTCAGAATCTAAATTTACTTCAGAAAACTTATTAAAATAATTTTCTAACGCATCTTTTTCTGGTGTACCTTCAAATAGGCTTATAAAAACCTCTTTATATTCCTTAAGTTCTTCCAAATTTCTCACATGAGTAATCATAAGCTGATGGGACTTTCTTTGACCGACATTAAGAGTATTTTCAAGTTTCATCATTACATTACGTTCTGCTTCTTTTAGGCCGTATTCTTGCATCAGGTCTTGCCAGCCAGCGTTCAAATACCGGGAGTCAATCCACGTACTAAAGGGATATTCTTTAAGAGACATATTTTCGATACTACTTCTAATATTAAATGCATTTTTTATATGTGAAGAATTCGGCAAAAGTACATTGAATGTATCAGTGGGTATTTCTGTATTCGCCAAAACGAAATCTTCTTCTTTGATAAACTTTCCATTAACCGCATGAGTGAATATTCTTATTTTTTCTTCAAGATTGTTTATAACTAATTGTTGATTTGCAATCATTTCTTTGCTCCTTAAAATTAAATACAGCGCGCGCTTTTTTTTATTATAGGAGCAAATCAATTATAATAAAACATTGTTCACAGTTTTTATATCCTCCCATAATTTTCAGAAAACTTAAAGGGTACTTGTTTATTTACTCCACAATCTGGCCGATTGTTGAAAGAATGATTCGCATACTTTCAAGAACTTTATTATTTTTTAAACGACTTTATTGTAAAATTATACAACTTTTTTGTCACTGTACACTTAGAGCAATGTTACATTGCTATTCAACTAACCTCCTTTAGCACAATAAAAAACTTTAACAAAAAAGCATCAATCCTTCTAGGATCAACGCTCCCCTATTATGGAAATTCCTTTACTATTTCTAAGACTTCTATATTGTCATCTATTAAAGTTTCTATTAATTGATCTTTACCAAGTTTATTACTCCAATAATAATCTGCATTTCTTTCATTTTCTTAGGAATTAACAGCTCCGTCAAATACATTATACGCCTCACCATCAAATACCTTACCATACGATTATAGTTCAAAAGCTTCTTAATGGTTCATTGTCAAACCGGGAAAGACGATGTTGTCACTAGAGAAATGATATCGGCACATTCGTCCAAAAATGGCCATATATTTTACAAATCGTTGCCACTCTCAAAATTGTGGCCTCACTCGCTTCAACTATCCGTCAACCCTACCGCTGAACCGTTTGATCGCTTCCTCGGTCACCGGCTCGAAGAGGTTAACGAGGTTACCGTCGGGATCACGGAACAACATAGCGCGGTTCCCCCACGGCATCGTGGTCGGTTCCTTTACCCACTCGTCAATAAACGGCTTTAAACGTTCGTATTCGGCATCGACATTGTGGACGCGGAATTCGATGATGACAGTGTGATTGCTGGCGGCTATTGCGGAACCAGTGCCGAACAGAGGCACCGTCTGCGAGTGGCCGATTGCCAGGGTGCACGATGTCAAAACAAGTTCTGCAAAGACAGGTGCGGGGCGTTCCGCCGAAACACCCAAGACTTTTTCATAGAACTTAACAAGACGATCCAAGTCGTCGGTAATAATGCGTACAGAAGCAAAATTCATGAGATACCATCCTTCCTATAATAAATGATAAAATATCGTTTCATATCATTTTTGGCCAGTACCAGCGATGCTATCGTAAATCGCAAAAGGTTACGAAGTCATGTTTTTTCCATTTTAAGTAACCTAATTTGCGGGTTAACCGACGTTCGTTGGTTCTACCCATGTTTAAAACTGTAAAGGCTCGATTTAATCAATAATTATTCCATTTTTGGTTTAACGACCATCCTTCCATGCCTGACTACTGTGCAATTGGTCCATAGTGATATGAATTATCCTTTGCAAGACATAATTCGCATTTATCTCCCACTCCTTTACGTTTACTTACTCCGATTATAAAAAAACACTACTGACAACAGTATGTCAGTAGTGTTTTAACATTTTTTTGGCTTCCTCACGAATCCGAATTCGGAATGATTCGGGCTCCAATACAATCACTCCCGCTCCCCATCCAAGCACCCATTGTAGCAATTCGTCTAGTTGACGAACGCGTAAGATCACATACAATCCATCTGGATGCTCTTCCATATCCTCTATATAATGATAGTTCGACTCCCTCACTTTATCTACGATGTCATGGTTAAATCGAAGGCGAACTCGCAAGTTCCTATCATCAGGAGGGGTGTACTCCCTTAAGTTAAAATGCGCCGGCAGTTCGAATCGTTCTTCCAGATCGATAAGTTCCGTCATTCGGGACAAGCGGAAGTGGCGAATGTCTTGGCGCAGATCACATCGAGCTACGAGCATCCACGATCCTTGAATGAGCACCAATCCATAAGGAGCAACGGTACGAACACTATGGTGATTTCCCTCGGAATCTGCAAGTCTTTTTGCATAATGAAAGTTTATCTTACGCTCGTCTAATATCGCTCGACGGATCCTTTCTAGATATTTCTTTTCTTTTGACCGCGTAACCTGTTTATCGGAAATGAGCAAACGCATAGCCTTGAGTACATGAGAAGTTTCATTGAGAACGCCCGACGGAAGAATGGCCTCGATTTTGCCACGAGCGGCTTGAGCCCTGACACGATAATCATCATCAAATTGTTGTTCGATAAAGTCTGTTCCAATCAGTAGGCTCACAGCTTCTGGTACCGTGAAACTGATAGGGGGCAGGAAATAGCCTTCCATTAAGGAATATCCTGTCCCAGGGGCACCTATGATTGGCACGCCAGCTTCACTCAGCGCCTGAATGTCGCGGTAGATGGTTCGCACGCTAGTTTCAAATAGGGTTGCCAAATCTTCGGCACGTACAACTTCTTTACGTTGCAACTCCAGCACGATGGCTAACAATCGGTCTGTTTTGTTCATCGGTTGCCCCCCTTGAAGTTTATTACAAAATAATATACCACATCTTAATGGAGAAGATAATTTAGTGACTCTGGAGTTGTTGGACATGGCTGTGTAATGGCAGCGCTATGAGGGAATCTCTACAAAATAAGGGCAAAGCTTCTGTTGGAGTTATTCCGTTAACTGGCAAGAATGTTGAACATAAGTTAACTTTGTTCTTCAACTCTATTGCTTTGTTTCTTCAATAAGAAAAACCGAATCTCTTATTAATGGAACGGTCAATTCTGTTAAACTGCTACTTTAGCTTAATGACTTCAACAAAAAAGCACTAATCCTTCTTCGTCTAACGCACCATATACTTTAAGTGTGTTACTTCACAATCTTACTTTTAAATATATATAATTCTATTAAGACTATCCCTTAGCTTTTCATTATAATTAATGATTTTCTCCATATTGTGAATGATTACCTTCCTTAAATAAAAAAAGTAATGAAATTAATCATTACCAGTTACCATCGTGAAATTACTATCTTCACCTTTTTTAGCACCAGGATGGATTGTTTTTGTGTTGTTATTTCTTCTTCGCTTAAAATCAACCGTAAAAGCTAATAAAAGAACACCAATAATCATAAAAAAAATCCAAATTATTATAATCACCTCACTAATAATTGTTGTATAGTTACATTCTATTCATTTAATTTAGTTTGAGTATCAACGTTCAGTACATTTTTTATTTGATTTATGAGTGTTTTAGTTGGTTACTTCTTTAAACTAACTTGTCCGTTAATTTAAGAAGAAAAGAGACGCTTATTCCGCAGTTGCGCCCTACAATCGAATAATACACTGAAGTTAAAGAAACTAAAATTAACCCTGTATAATGAATACAGGGCGTTGATCACTCTTATTTGAAACAATCATTCTGACCATGGAGAATCTAAAATACAATCATTGGCCAAATAAGAAAAAAAGCTTCCTTTTGTATCCTGTGAGGATATACATTTATTCATCATAAAACCCTAAAATCTTTCATACTTTCTCCAAGAATATAGTGTGAAAACCACATCAAATTCTGCTTCATAATAGCCACTTTAATTCCAGGCTGATCAGAACTATATGCCATTCCTTTAAATATAATTAATTCTGTATCAACTTCCATATCCCTTAATCCTTGATATAGCTCATATGCATTTGAAGTTGGAATTCTTGCATCCTTTTCGCCATGTTGGATTAAGGTAGGAGTACAGGCTGATTTAATATATGTCATTGGTGATGTTTTAGTATATATCTCTGGATCATTCCATGGATTATTTCCTAGATACATCCTAATAAAGTAAGGTATATCTGTATTTACATAGTGGGTACTCCAATTAGTAATTCCACCTCCAACTGAAATAGCTTTAAATCTACTACTATATGTAGAACAAAAAGCTGATATATATCCCCCATTGCTCCATCCCATAACCCCTACTCTATCTTTATCTACAATCCCTTTGTCAATTAGTTTATCCACTCCAGATATAACATCATCGTAGTCAGCAATGCCCAGTTTTCTATAGTTTGCTTTTAAGAATTCATTCCCATAACCAGAACTTCCCCTGTAGTTTGGTTCTAAAACGATAAAGCCTTTTTCGATAAACTGTTCAACAGGATATTTCTCATTAAAACAGTCTGAAAATATCGGGAAGGATGCCCAAGCCGGACCACCATGAATTATCACTAATAAGGGATATTTTTTATTTGAGTCAAACTCTACTGGGGTTGATAATACTCCCTCTATTTCAAGGCCATCACTACTTTGCCATGAGATTATTTCCCTGTTACTTTTAAGCTTTACTTTGAAAAAGCTATTTTCATTCGTTATTTTTTTATCATCTAAATAGATTTCAAAGATTTCATTTGTAACAGCCTTATTATAGGATATATGATTTCCATCCATTGTTATAGAAGCATCCATTATAAAGCTATCTACTTTTTCGCTTAACATTTCCACAGTGCCATCCTCAGATAGCAACCCAATAAGATAATTAGTTTTATTCTGCCATCTAATTAAAATTCCTTTAGCTGTCCACCGTAATGGAATAACCGTACTATCAAAATCTGTTAATGGCTGAATTAGCTCTCCATTATTAATATCATATATCTCTAATGTACTGTCTTGTATATGGGTCTTATAGCAATCCTTCTCCCTTATGCTTGCTGAGTAACATATTTTGCTGCCTTCAGGAGAAAAGCAAACGCTCCCTCCCAACAACTTATCTATATTCATCTTTTGTAGCTTTCCAGCTTTAATATCTAGTATGTATAGATCTCCATTAATATAATCTGCCATATTTGGGCTTGGTGTAGCCATTAATACAACCTTTTTCCCGTCATTTGAAATATCAAATTCATGGATATGAAAATCCTTACCATCCGTTAGTTGATAAACAAGGCTATTTTCGTGTTCATATTTATCATTTTGTATCACTTTTTCTATTTCAATGTAATATAAACTATTATTCTGGTATTCCTTACCTATATGATGGAAATCTCCATATAGTTCCTTACGTTTCTTTATCGCCTCAGATTCTTTTGATTGTGCAACATAATAAAAACCCTTGCCAGTTGGCTCCCATTTAAATTTACTGACTCCTTCTTTCTCACCCGTAATTTGAACCCCACTATGACCATCTATTGACTTAACAAAGATCTGATTTTTCTTATTATCCCCGTCACCAACTGGGCTAAGGTATGCGATATCTCTAGAATCTGGAGACCATAATGGGTATGTACTATCTATATCCCTAGTCGTTAATGGGTAACACTGCTCCTTATCTTTTTCATATATCCATACATGATTCCTATATGTATTGTCTTTCCAGTTAGCTGTTTTTTTAACAAATGCTACGTTTTTGCCATCATCACTTATATTTGTACCTGATAAGGTTGGTAATGAAATAATCTCTTCTATACTTAGATATGTTTTTTCATTCATTTTTATAAATCCCCCCTCGTAACTGTAATCAAATAGGCATAATCAAAATATTAATTTATCATTTCTTGTTCAAGCTTATTTGTCTTTTTTGACGTTTTTAGACGATGACATTAGGGTTGAATGGCGATTATAATGATTCAACTTTTCGTCATATACACAAATAATTTTTATTATTGCTTCCTCAACAAAAACTACCCGTTACTTGTATAAATAAATTCATTACCCATCAGTACATCGCTTTTTTTTATTTGTTTTTCTTTTTTGGCGAAAATTAAGAAAGAACTTCACCATGACAACACCGAAAAACCAGAGAAAAATCCCGATGAAGCTGATGGAATAATTGTTGCCATAGTCGGAGTTCGGTGCCAACCAATCATTGTGCAGAAGTTTGCTTAAGGCGCAGAGGAAAAAATAAAAGAAGATAACAAGAGAAACATCTATCTTTTTCCATCTGCGTCTTCGGATATTGATAAAGGAAAAGACACACATAAGCACAAAAAAAATATGCCAGCTCGACAATTCGACCACACCCTTTCCGTTTCTTGATTTTTTAAAAGTTTCTTACAATTATATTATCGATATTCCTTCTTCAAGTAAACTTCCCCTTAAGCTCAATAAGAAAAGGAGATGCCGCCGCAACTCCTTGTTTCACTCAAGCTCCCGTAGTTGAATAACTCATCAATTCTTTTTTGCTCTTTTTCTAATAAATAACTATTCTATATAAAATTTGGCTCTGTTTAAGAACAATGTTGATATTATGGCATATTTAGTGGAGATCCTATTATGGTTCCCATACTTCACTTCTTAGAATGTTATGACTTACAGTCTTTAGCAGATAATATTCCCTCATAAAACTTTTTCGATTTAGTTTTATAGTGCTTTAAATCATAAAAATACCAAACCCAATTTAATGTGAACATTGGTAAAGTAATCCCGGTAATAATAACAGCTTTAAGTAATTCTCCATAACTTTTTTCAAAAATTATCCTAAAAAAATTTAGGTATGGCCCTATTAACATTAGTCCATAGCAAATATGTGATAATAGACTTGGTTTCATTATCTTTTCAATATCTTCTAATGTGATTTCACTTGTTTTCTTTTTTCTCATATAAATACTCCTTTTTTGTTACATAATATAAAGCTGGGGTATGAAATCCGCGAATAAGTGAGCATTTAAGAGATATTTGTATCAAACTGAGGGAGTTCAATAAGGTGCAGTTAATCAAAATTAAAAGAGGCTACAGAATACAGTAGCCTCCCTTTAATATGTCTCAAAAATAATCTTTCCTGTTTGAGAAATATCATAATCACCCAGGGAATTAACCTCAGTCTGAAACTGATGAGAAGATAATATATCCTTTACTATATTTATTAGCTGTTCGGTTTCGGTTGTTTTAAGTATAACCAAGTCATAGCGTTCTGTTATCAATGGAACAAAGTCGACTCCAACCATTTTTGCAGCTTTTTCAATTCCTACTCCAACATCTGCTATTCCAGTGGAGACAGCGGTAGCTACACTGAAATGATTTGATTCTTCGTGGTCGTATCCCTTAATGTCCTTAGAAGGAATTCCGTGGATTCTGAGCTGCTCATCAAGTAGAATCCGTGCCCCTGAACCTTTCTCTCTATTAATGATTTTGATATCCTGATGTTTTAAATCAGTCCAAGAGGTAAGGTTTAAAGGATTCCCCTTTTTAACGTAAAATCCTGCTCTTCTCGAAAGTAGATTGAGTAAGATATAGGGATAGTTAACTAAAATTTTCCTTATGTAAGGTAGATTGTATTCTCCTGTATCTCCGTCAAACATATGCAAACTAACGATATCGTATTCCCCATTGTACATAGATATAAGACTATTTAAACTTCCGGTATAAGAACGTAATGGTTTATAAGGTGAGTTTTTCTCGATGTGTTTACCAAGTATATCAAGAACCATGTCTTGTCCACTAATCACAATATTGTAAGAATCCTTTGTTTTATTCCGGTGAAGTTCCGGTTCAGGTGCTTGAATTTTTGTACTTTGATTGTTTTTGTGACTGTTAATATACATATCCAAGTCTTTTGCATCAATTCTCATCTGTCTTCCTACACGGAATACAGGAAGTTCCCCTTTTTTTACAAGGTCATAAAGGGTTAATTTTGATACTTTCAAAAGTTGTGATACCTCTTCAATCGTATAGGAAAGCTCTTTTGACATTTACACCCCTCCACCTTGTATTCTAAGTTAATGTTTTTAATAAAGTATATTTATAATTATATATAAAAAACGTGATTTTTCTTACAATTTTCTACATTATAATTAGTTATAATTAGTTATAATTGATTATATCTAATTATAAATGGGGGATGGATGATGAAAAAATTAAATCTTTTATTTTTCTCTATGATGATACTTTTACTCGTTATTTCTGGGTGTTCAACCAATGAACAAACTAAGACATCAGAAGTACATAAAAAAGTAGAATTGACAATTTCGGCTGCTGCAAGTTTACAGGATGCTTTGACTGATATTAAAGCTGACTTTGAGAAAGAACATCCAAATATAAAATTAAACTTTAACTTTGGAGCATCAGGGGCATTGCAACAACAAATTTCTCAGGGTGCACCTGTTGACCTTTTCTTCTCAGCAGCAGAGGACAAATTTCAAAAATTAGTTCAGGATGGACTTATTGAAAAGAAAAATGGAACTGATTTAGTAGGTAATGATCTTGTATTAATAGTACCAAAAGGTTCAAATAAAGGGATAAAGAGATTCGAAGACCTTACTAAAGCGGACAAAATATCAATTGGTGCCCCCGAGTCTGTACCTGCTGGACAGTATGGGAAGGAAACATTAGATAACTTAGGGGTCTGGAAAGCTATTGAAGGGAAAGTAGTATATGCCAAAGATGTTCGCCAAGTGCTTACATATGTTGAGACGAACAATGTTGACGCAGGGATTGTATATAAGACAGATGCATTAACATCTAAAAAAGTAGATATTGTTGTTACCGCAGATGATAACACACACGAACCAATTATTTATCCAGTAGGGGTAATTAAGAATAGTCACCATCTTAAAGAAGCCCAACTTTTCTATCATTATCTACAAAATGATAAATCTATGAAGACTTTAGAAAAGTATGGATTTAAGGATCTATAATAATTAAAGATGACAGACAGTTTTTCGGACTCCTGTTAGACTATCCATTGAGATTTCATTTATATGAAGTTATCTTGGTTAAACTTAATGAACATAAGTTCTTTATTGATCATATCGGCATTCCTTTAAGTAGGGATGTCGCTTTTTATTCAATACAATATGAATGGGAAATATTGTACTTATAAAACGAGTGCTTTTGTTGAAGAAGAAATGATTAAACTTTATTACAAAAGCTGATATTTAATCAAGCGGAAAACCGTCATTTTGATCAATTTCATTGCAAAATAACGGTTTTCTAATTGCTGTTGTATGTGGAAGAGAAGTGAGTTTTTAATATCAAACATTATTTTCAAGATACATTCATCCGTGAAATTCACTCATTTACCACTTGGCAAAAGTTTATTTTCTTTTCAAATCGAATGGTCTAATTTCACGAATATCAATATCCATTGGCAACCTCCGATAATATAAATAATCTTTACTTAATTGCATTTCTCCAATAAAAATCCAATGAACTTTACAATAATTCCTTCTCCACTATACTGCCCCTATTGTTACAATGAAAAAAGCTACTCTTCAGTAGCTTCGTACTCAAAACTTATTAAATATGTCTTCATGAAAAGTTTTTTAATGCAACAAAAATTAAAATTGAAAAAACAACTATTAAAAAAAATATAAGTGCATTACCAATTAATGCTATCCATCGAATAATGCCTTTACTAATAAAAAAAGAAGTTACAAATCCTATTATTGTAAGTAACAAGGCAAATAAGATCAGCACAGGTTCCCATTGATTTTTAATTTTCATTAATAAAATTAAAACAATAGATAACATTAAAGATAAAATTGAATAATAATTTTTCATATCCTTTCCCCATTTCAAAATTTAAAATGTCTATCAATTCTTTAACATATTTTTAAAACAGGTAAACTTGAAGTCTAGGATAAGATTTTAAAATGATTTGCTTTATTATATGTTCGAAATCAGTGGTTGAGAATGCACTTAATAAAACTACACAACATGGTCTCATCTTTAAACGATATTAATGTCACAATTCCTATTAACTAATGGTGAAAATTTATTTATTTCCTTTAAATGAAACGAATCTGTCCTTAAAAACGTCTAAGACTCAAAGAGTGTCCCTTATAATAATTTATACAGTATCTTTTATTCTTACGGTATTAGTAAAATGCAAAGACTACCAATTTCATTTATAATTTTAAACGAAAGGAGAGGTCGTACCTTGCAACGATACACTGTAATTAAAGGTCATATATCTAATTACCCTGACCCAATAATCTTAAGAAAAGAACAAGAAGTTTTGTATGGAAAACAAGATACCCAATTTCCTAATTGGATTTTTTGTAAATCAATTTCTACAAATAAAGAAGGTTGGGTTCCGAAGCAGATTTTAACTACTCCAAATAACCATGGTATAGCAATAGCTACTAAAGATTACTCCGCTCATGAACTAACAGCTAATCAAGGTGATATTCTATTGGGTTTAGAGCATTTAAATGATTGGACATACTGTAAAACAGAAAATGATGAGTATGGTTGGATTCCTACTTTTTGTTTATCTGAACTATGAATCTGGTTATATTAATCAGGATAAATACCTGATTTTACATTTTGATTCGCATTTTTCGTCCATTGCGAAGTTAATAAACAACTTCTTCTTCAACTTTTCTGCCCCTTTACTTCAATAAGAAAAGAACATCCCTTATTAAAGGAATGCCCCCGGTAGTTGTACAAAACACACTTGAAGAGACACCTCTAAAAAACAATAACTAGATAAGTCGTAAAACAGTTGTATAAGTAAAATAAATCATCAATACAATACAAAATATCATTCTTTTTTTCATTCCTTTTTCCTTAGCAGAAAATGTCATCGCAAGAAGAATGGAATTAAACGAAAAAAAAACAATGATTCCAGAACCTTTATAAGTGAATGGTTTAAATTGAGCAACTGTTGCACAAACAAGAAAAATCATTACACCTAAACACCATAGTATTGGAACTTTATATTTTTTTATAAATGTAAACAACGTAAATTCATCCTCCAATTATATTTATTAATATAATCGAGATAATTATATCTATAAAATCGTTTCCTGTAACTTGGAGTAATTTAACCTTTTTTATAAATTTACTCCTCCATACTAAAGTAAACTACTTCTTTACTACAATAAGAAAAATACATCCCTTACGAAAGGAATGCCCACGTTATTACATTAAGCATAAAGTCACCCAGTCCTTAAAATAGTATTTAACATTAGAGGTGTGTCCTTATGAAAAACTTCTATTAATTCTTTGCCGAAAATAGATATTGTCTTTTCCCAGGGATGACCTAAAAATCCCCAATTGAAATCCTTTTGAATAAAGAAATAATAATCGCCATTCGGGAAAATAGGAATAATCCATTCATTAAATTCGTCTCTTGGAAACTCTAAAAAGGGATTAACCCAATAACACGGATGCTGCCAATCTAAAGTATAAAAACGTTCATGATTTGAAGTTACATTTTGAAAGGATGACAATGCTTTTTCTTCGAGGTCTGCATATTGGAAATCCCATTCATTTTCATCAAGGGACCCATTCAAGAAAGTAGAAATATCGTATGTGATGAATGGCTCTGGCACATCAAACGATGGAAACCTTGAAATACTTGGGTTATATTGAAATTCTTTATATACTCTCTTCCACACTTTTTCCACTTCAGATGGTGCAAGTTCAAGCCAATTATTAATATAAATCCCCCCAAAAACACCAAGTCTCATATAAGGTTAATTATACCATTTCTTATTGTGCTAAACTGCCCCGTTCGTATTATAAGGTTAACCAGAATGCTAAATATTTCTGGTTGACCTTATTTATTTTGGTCTTATTATATCAGTAGCCAGGGTAGAACGTAACTGCCCGTGGGGCCTTCGACCCCGTCAGCTAAACTGTTCGCCCCCTACTTGTAGAAACATGATTGAGGCTGGTTGGGACGTAGATCTCGTATAACAAGCGAAGCTGTGATACTGCATGGAGGAATTAGGGGTTACTGGCAAATTACTAGTTTAGGAGGAGATTTAGAATGAATCCAGTCGTAGGTCTGGATATATCTAAAGGGGAAAGTCAGGTTCAAGGATTTCTAGATAAAGGCAAACCATATCGTAAGAGCTTTAAAATAGACCATACTCTTGAGGGGCTGAGTTCACTTTTAGCGTTTCTTGAGGATGTTAAACAAGAGGCTGGGGGGAAACCTTCAGTAATACTAGAAGCTACTGGGCATTATCAAACATCAGTGGTTCAATACTTGGAGGAACGAGGATATTTATTAATTATCATCAATCCATTGATTTCATATAAGGCAAGAGGGTCCAGTTTGAGAAAAGTTAAGACAGACGCCATTGATGCTTATCTCCTTTGTGAGTTGTTTTATAAAGAGGAATTAGAGCCTTATAAAAAGCGTGGTGTCCAGTTATTGAACCTTCGAAATCTCACAAGACAACATGAAAATATTACTGGCGTAATGATACAAACAAAACTTCAATTTCAAGCAGTACTTGAACAAGTATTTCCTGAATATATAGGGGTTTTTGGTGATTTATATTCGGTCGTGTCACTATTAACTCTTTCAGAGTTTCGCTCTACTGAGGATATTTTGAGGGCAAGTGAAGAAGAGATTACAAATAAAATAAACGAATTATGTAAAAGTAGATCTATTAGGTGGGCAAATGAAAAAGCGATTCAGCTTAAGGCTGCAGCAGCCCGTAACCCTTTTGAAAAGACAGTTTATCAGAGTCATATTTTAAGTCTTAGTATGTATATAAATATTCTTCTTCAATACAAAGAGCATCTATCAAAGTTAGAGGCAGAGATAGACGCCCTAGCTAAAGAAATTGAAGAATATATTATCATCCAATCTATCCCAGGTATCGGAGAAAAGATCGCTGCAACGATTATTTCTGAAATTGGTGAGATAGGTCGATTTAACAATCCTAAGAAACTTGTAGCTTTCGCTGGAATTGATCCTAGTGTATTCGAATCTGGTAAGTTTACAGCCACCAAAAATCGAATTACAAAACGAGGATCTAGTAGGCTTCGTCATGCCTTATATATGGCAGTTCGTTGTGCAATTCGTGATTGTCGCAAGAAGAAAACCACTGATGAAATCATCCCTCGCAACAAAAAAATGCGGGAGTTTTACGACAAGAAGCGTGAAGAAGGAAAGCCTTATAAAGTAGCTATAATTGCATGTGTAAATAAGCTCTTACATTGGATTTTTGCCCTGTTAAAAAGCAAAACAACTTTCCAAGATATAGATTAAAATCTATATTTAACTAAACAGTCCACAACTTTCCATTAGATAATGGAAGGTTATTTAGCATGCTCATTTTTAGTATAGCATGAAAGATTTTTAGTTTTTAATGAAAAATATTGACAAACTATTAGCTGGTTTAGTTTAAGTGAAACGGTTCACAATGGTAGTGCATCATTTCCTTTTTCCCCACTTGAACCTCTTTTTAAAATCATTGTAACAATCAGGACATATCCAATAATACTCATCATCTGTCGCATATGCTTCATTGATTATATCTGGGTGGTTTTCATCCATAATCTTCTGCCAACAAAACTCACAGTGTTCGTGGTCTGTTTTTGTGGGGGTAAATTTCTTTAGGGTAAGAGTTTTTCCAATCAAATATTTTTCTTGGATAGTTAGTCTCCAATCATTTTTAACCATCATATTAACCCCTCTTCCTATACATAAGCACCCAATTTGTTTAAAAAGAAAATTACTATTTTTTATCAAAACATTGTTTTCTCAAATAGTAAAAAATAATTACTAAAGGATGTTCTAACTCATTAAGTTGAATTTTATCAAATCTCCTTTTCCCTAAACGGCGGTCAATCAAAGAAAATGCCTTATATATAGGATTGTTGGAGGATAGGGCTTCCTCATAAAGAGTATTGATATAGTTCCAAATATTATTTGTAATGTGGCTTGTTTCATGAACACCATGTTTCATTATTTCTTCAACTTTTTTTGATTTAATTTGAAGTTATAATAATCTTTGTGAAAGGCATGCTTGATTGCTTCCTTTTCATACTTATCAAATCTATTAGAGTTATCAAGTAAGGTAGAAAGATTAAGTAAAACAGCGAAGATAAGCAGTGATAACAGAATCCATTTTGTAGCACACTTTTATTTGATTAATCCACTCCATAAAGGTTCTGAATCCTTCTTGTGTATTATCAAAAAAACAAGTAGATCCAAGTTCCATTCCTCGATAATCTTGTGCTTGAGCCACATGATGATGTTTAGCGATATCAATACCGATTATTAAGGTTTTAGGTGTAATTTGAGCTAACTTATGATTTTGGTAATAATTCATGAGAGGCCTCCAAATAGATGTATTTGTCCTTTTATAGCTGGCCAGCTTAGGACAGGTTCATCTTATCAAGAGGTCTTTTTTTATTCAAATCTCATTTTCAGTTATTACAGGAATGCTGCTCCTTTAGTTGAACAAGAAAAATGCCCTTACCCCTATGAAGTAAAGCCCCCATTAGTTGAAGTAGAAATAATCATTCTTGTTTCTTAAGTTTTATTGTTTCTTTCTTATCTAACCACTTTATCTCTAAAGTAATATTATCAGATGGTTTAAAATCAAATGTTTCTGAATTAAATTCCGATGCTACATGGAAGCTTCCAATACCTTGTAAGGCTTGAGGATAACTACTGCGAGATGAATTATGATTACCAAGATTCAATACATACTCTATTTTGCCTACATTTTTCGATGCTTGTTGTGCTTGTTGTTCCTTAACGGTTGCAGTACGATCAATAATATGCTGAATATACAATGATTCGAAATAAGATGTTTTTATTTTAGATATTGTTACAGTTCCAAACCACTCTTTACCTTCACCAAAATAAAATACTTGAGACTTTACCTTTGTATTCAAATCCGCTTTTGACTTATGAAGATCATTCTTGGAACAACCAACATTTATAAATAGTAGAAAAATAAAACAATACAAAATTATCTTCTTCACTTTCATTCACATTCTCCCCAATCCCCGATTCCTTTTTTCCTTTATTCGATGTTTTACATCACAATTCCTTCTTTCACTAAACTCCCCATTACTTGAATAAGAAAAAAGGCCTTACTCTTATTTGAGTAAATCACCCTTTACTTTAAGTACAAGACTTCACAATCTATTTTCCACCTCATTAAACTCAATCCCTAAATGTGTTGTCCATGAAAAAATGACGCCTTCTTATTAACGAAAAGCGCCAGATTGTTGAAAATAAAGATAATTATGATGAATACTGCTGATAGTTTATTATTTGTAAATTCTAGGAACCCTCTGACCCAAATTACTAGCAACTTCATACGATATGGTTCCTAACATATTTGCCACTTCATCTAATGATATAAAATAATTTCCTTGACCTCCATAAACTACCACCTCATCACCAATATTTACTCCCTTAATATCAGTAACATCAATCATACAAGAATCCATACATATTCTACCGAATACAGGAGCTTTTTGTCCGTGTATAAGAACGTAAGCCGTTCCAGATAATCGCCTCGAATATCCATCTGCATACCCAATCGGTATAGTTGCAATAACGGCTTTATCTCTTTCAATTTTAGTTGCTCCATATGATATACCATACCCTTTCTCAAGTGCCTGGATATGGACGACTTTGGTTTTTAACTGCATCGCTTGTTTAAGATTAACTTTTGCTTTATTTACCTCTTTAGATGGATAAAGACCATACATTGAAATTCCAATACGGACCATATCGTAGGTCATGTCTGGCATTTCTATTGTTGCAGCACTATTCGCAATATGGAATAGGGGAATAGAAACTTTTCGTTTCTCTAATTCTTCCAATAACCTCTTCCATCGGTTCTTTTGTATTTCTGCATACCGTTTGTCGGCTTCATCTGCGGTAGCAAAATGTGAATACACGCCTTCTAGATAGAGCCCATCCATTTTTGAAACGATATCGATAAAATCACTTGCTTCTTCTGCTTGAAGTCCTAATCGTCCCATTCCTGTATCGACCTTGACGTGAACCTTTGCCTTTTTTCCTAAGATCTGCCCAGACTTTGATAGAGCTTCTGCATGTTTCATATCAAAAATAGATTGTGTTAAATCCCAATGAACAACATGATTCGAAGCTGAAGGAAGTGTGTATCCAAGTATAAGTATAGGTGCTTGAATATCTGATTTTCGTAGTTCAATAGCTTCTTCTAAACTGGCCACCGCTAAATAATCGACTCCACTATCAATCGCTTTTTTGGAAACCTCGACAGCACCATGTCCATAACCATTCGCTTTTACAGCAGCCATTATTTTTGTTGAGTTAGGTATTATTCTTCGAAATTCACTAATATTATGTGAAATATTGCTAAGGCTAATTTCAGCCCATATCGGTCTATACATCATTTTCCCTCACTTTAGGTGAAAATTTTATTATCTAGTCATGTAGCTAATTAAACGAAATACCTGCTATTGTACACTTTGGGAAGCAGGCTATTTTTCGTCATCCCAGGCTTCCATCACATAAGGGATACCGTTTTTTGAACGGTGTAAAGCTGATTGATAATAAAAAGCTGAGTTCTAGATGGAAGCTTTTTATTATCAATCATTTGCTCACTGGTTATAATTCTTTTTAGATATTCCTTAAGTTAAATATCTAAAGGACGGCCGTCTTTAAACTTATAACCATTAGATACTACATTCATCCCTTTGTTAAATTTTCACATATCTGCACCAATACCAAAAGGTCCACTAAATATGTATTTTTACGGTCTTGTGGTAGGGTGTGAAACCATTTGGCCTAAACAAATAATGACGCATCCTTTGTTAAAGAATTGCGCCAAATAGCTGAAAAGCTAGTTATTTTAAAACGATAAAGAAACACGGAGGACATTCCGATATTTTTCAGATACTTGAAGCACCACAAACCTTCCGTTTTCGAGGCACTCCGTATCTGACCTCTCTTTCATCCTACCCCTAAAGGAGTAGGCTTTCACGTTCGAGGAGTTATGTAATTGAGTCTTTTTACGTACTTTATTACAATATTACTCGGATACTGGAACTTCGGTATACGTAAGCCAATCGATACGTTTTAATGTCCGTAACTCCTTAAAATTCCCATCCTTATCTACCTCAAAAAGAATATTATTCTCAGGATAATCATCAGATATATGGGCTAGTCCCAATGTGTCTTTAGAAACAACCTCCACATTTATAAAATAATTTCCTTCAGTCAACACTTTACTTTCTTTTAAATTGTTTAAAATTTCACTGACTCTCGGGATTTTATTTTTATTTTTGTAGAGATCAAACTGATAATGGAAATTAATCACTGCCTCATTATTTAGTGGATCTGGCGATTCATCCGCTTCCCTTACAAGCGATGTTAGTAATGAGCTCGTATCTATATTTTGTTCCTTTCTAAATTCACTAATTAGGTTATTTTCTTGGTCTTTTTGAATACTGAAGTCAAGAAAATAATTTTTTAAAGGTTTATATTCTTCTTGTTCCACTTCTCCTGGTTTATCCATTAAATGATATTTCTTAATTATTTGATTGGATACCTTCAAAACTTCAGGATGCTGCTGAATATATGCTTTTTTAAATAGTTCTAAATAAACATCATCACTTTCATCTGAAATAAATTGATTGTTTCCTCTACCAAATGCTAACGTGACATTTACATTATAAGGTTTATTGATTTTTACATAACCATACTTACTAGAACCACGCTCACCATCATTTTCTGCTCCTAGTATTATGTAGTTGTTGATGCCGTAGTTTTTTAAATGAAGTTTCACATTCTTTTCGACAAATCTTTTAGGAATTTCGCAGCCCGTTAACAACAGAACCAAAAAAGCTATTATGATAGTAAGAAACTTTTTTAATAATTTAAAATACATGAATCAAATCCTCTCTACTATTTTGATACTATTTATTTAAAAATTCTTCATTCCGTATAGAAACTCCTTCATGCACTGACCTGGCCCGATACCCCACTAAGAAAAGCCGCTAAATTGATAGCTTGATCATTAGCTGGAAAAGTGGGTTAGTTGAGGAGGAATGCGAAAGGAGGTAGGAAAATAACTCCAGTTGATATTATTTCACTCAATAATTTGTTATAATAAAGTGGTTTTAACAATATTGGGAGGGAAAATAATTTTTATGTCAGTCGAAGTAGGAAGCAAAGTACAAGGTAAAATCACAGGTATTACTAATTTTGGAGCTTTTGTAGAATTACCGGGGGGCTCAACAGGTCTTGTGCATATCAGTGAGGTTGCAGATAGCTATGTAAAGGACGTTAATGACCATCTCAAAGTAGGCGACCTGATTGAAGTAAAAGTAATTAGTGAGAAAGATGGAAAAATTGCCTTGTCCATCAAAAAAGCTATTGATAGACCCGAAGAACAAACCTCTTCTTTTTCACAACGCCCTCCAAGACAGCGAAGAGTGGATAGTCGTTCAAAAGGCAATTTCAAACCCAAGGAAAGTTTCGAAGATAAAATGGCTCGTTTTTTAAAGACTAGTGAAGAGAATTTGTCTACTCTCAAACGTAACACTGGAGCAAAGCAGGGCGGAAGAGGCGGAAGACGCGGGTAAGGTACTACGATTTTTAAAACTATCTAATATAAATAAAGGTAAGCCTCTATAATAAACTGGCTTGCCTTCTTTATATTATCTTTTTTCGGCTTAGGTCATTAAGAAAATTCCTGAAAGAGGGGTTACTACTTATCTCCATTTAACCTGAAAGATAGCCTTTTTTTTAAAAAAACTTCCATCAATAACAGTCTTGACGTCTTACTAAAGCACTTGTTTCGTTTAAGTACAATACTTAATAAGCTATTTGCTGGCTTTGTTCAATACATATATCATTTTAGATTATTGGCTTTACTTTAAAAGTGAGTAAACATCCGTATCATATGATATATCATTTTGATACATATACTTTTTTAGCGTACCTTCCTTTGTGAAACCCAATTTTATTAATAGCTGACTCGAAGCTTTATTTTCAACAAAAACAACTGCACCTATACGCTCTAATCCAAGTTCTTGAAACCCATACGAAATTACTTTATCAACAGCTTCACTAGCATATCCATTACCCCATTTTTCTGGGAAAAGTGCATAGCTTATGTTCGCTCTTTTATGTTCAAAAGACCACTCCTGTAAACCAATGGTCCCAATAATTGTACCTGTTTCTTTTAGTTCAATGCCCCATTTTACTCCATTTTTTTCTTTAAATTGTCCTGCGAAATTTTTAATGATTTGTTTTACCTGCTCTGTACTTGTTAGAGGTTTCTGACCGTAATAACGTAATACATCATCATTCGAAAAACACTTTAATATATCTTGAGCGTCATTTTCAACTAATTCCCTTAACATTAATCGTTTCGTTTCAAGCATAGGAAACATTCTATCACCCCTTACATAAGCATTGAAATGTATTAATTTTATGTATATACACTAACATAAAATTCCATATTCTTTTTAGACTAACCTGCACCTTTACCAGAAAAAAAAGAAACCACCTCATGCTGTTAATTATAGCAATAATTTCATAAATTTCCTTATGGAACTATCCAGCTCCGTTAGTCGAATAGCCTATTATTTAAAAAATTATTACTTGAAAGGACTATTACTAACCCTTTGAATGGGTTCGATACTTTCAGTTTATGTGATGGAAATTAGGTGTTGATTTTAAATAAAATCGTACCGTTTATAAAAAAGTTAAACCGTTTTGAAAAGAGTTGCACCGTTTTGCCCCTTTAGATATGCTTTATCTGAAGGGATTTCCTGTGGTAAAAGTAATATAAGATTATGCCGCTAACGGGATAGATTACGAAAAAAATCCTGCTTATTTGACACTAATCAAATTGGGGACATGAAAACCCTCAAAAGGGAGTTGGAAATACTATGGAAATTAATAATCCTGCTTTCAACTATGACAAACATGGACAAAAATATTCTGGATATAGACAAACTGATCCGAGAATCGCAGAATATGTTTATGCAGCCTTAGGCTCAGCGAAAACGGTGTTGAATGTGGGGGCTGGAGCTGGTTCATATGAACCAGAGGACAGATATGTCATAGCAGTTGAACCTTCGAGCGTTATGCGTTCTCAACGTCAGGAGGCACAAAAGGTTCCAGCTATAAACGGAACAGCAGATTCATTGCCATTTGATGATAATTCCTTCGATGCTTCTATGGCAATGGTTACAGTTCATCATTGGCCGGACATGCGCAAAGGATTGAATGAATTACGGAGAGTTACACGAGAACGAGTTTTAATCATGACCTTCGATCCGGACGCCTTGGATGATTTTTGGAATGCTCATTATTTCCCGGAATTAATTGAGGTGGAAAAAGCACGTTATCCTGCGATAGATTTCATTACCGAAGCACTAGGAGGGAAATGTGACGTTCAAACTATTCCGGTTCCCTTTGATTGTGTAGATGGATTTCAGGAGGCTTTTTATGGGCGACCTGAAGCCTTTTTGGAAAAAGAAGTTCGACTATCGCAGTCAGCTTGGGGGTTTTTACCCGAAGGAGTTGAAGATAAACTTGTAAAGAGGCTTTCAGATGATCTTAAATCTGGTGAATGGGATAAAAAGTATGGAGAGTTTAGAACGAAATCTAGTTTCACCTGTGCGCTTCGACTAATAATAGCCACTCCGTAAATCAGTGAACTATATGGGATTAACGAAATCAAGTACCCCATTGTTTAATTAACACTGTTCAATTAACGGGCGCGATTGTTTAAGATCAACAGTAGAAAATGATCAAACTTTATTATAAAAATTGCATAGTTTTTCACAAAGAGTTAAACCGTTTTGATTAATCATTTTTTAAAACGGGTTCTTTTAATTTGGCTCTTTTCGTAAACTTTGTTGCTTTTTTGACAACTTTGAAGAGTTCAAAGATCAAACCAGTTTTGAGGTTTCGAACGTGCCCGAAGTCAGACGAAAAGCGG
>NZ_JBYSWK010000036.1:0-44347 GCF_058781025.1 Heyndrickxia sp. FW510-T9
AAGGAACTAATATTTCACAATAAATACAAAACAAGAGAAGAAGCAAGAAAGAGCATTATTGAATATATTGTAAGCTTCTATAATTACAAACGTATTCATTCAACTAATAATTATATGTCTCCAATGGCATATGAGAAGCTATATTTTAAGCAACTATCTAACAAGGTGGGGTAGAGCCGTTACCTCGATATAAAGGTAAGGGAAAATCCCTTACTTTTATATCGAGGCCAGCAAGCGAAGGCGCGGTAGGGATTTGTTAAAAATCTCAATTTGATTTGTCCATTTTCTTGACATAGTATCATAGGTAGCTGCTTTTACACTTTGGACAAAAACGATACCGAGTATATAAAACGGTGTTTTTTTGTTCAACTGATTTGATTGTCTTAAATTATTGGAGGTGGCTATGTTAGATTTCGATAATTTAGAAGGGTATCGTGATGCACACACTTATGATCTATTGAATGGTTTGGGCGAAATAGAAAGCAAGTTTTATTTTGACTTTGCAAACCAACAAGGAGGTCCAATTTTAGATGTTGCTTGTGGGACAGGTAGATTAACCTTACCATTAGCTGAGCATGGATTCGATATTACTGGTCTGGATTTAACTCCAGAAATGTTGGAACTTGCAAAGCAAAAGGCCGAACGCTTAAATGTCTCGGTCAATTGGATTCATGCTGATGCAAGACAGTTTGAGTTAGGCCGCAAGTATCGATTTATATTTACTACTGGTAACTCATTTCAGCACTTCTTGGATCGAGTATCAGTAGACAGATTTCTGGGATCCGTTCACAGACATCTTGATGAAGATGGAGTCTTTGCATTCGAAACTAGGAATCCGACGATTTCAGTTTTGGCGGTGAATGAAGATGCAGAAAAGGATTATGCCGATTCATGGATAGATAATGAAGGTTATCATTGCAGCAGCACATACAGACGTTCATATGATCATAAAAGTCAATTAGAGCACTATATCTTTACGAATCGTCGCTGGAAGGATGTGTCTAAAGTAGTGGAAACAGTAGAGCCGTTTGCACTTCGTTACTTTTTTCCTCAAGAGCTTGAAAGTTTGCTTTATTATAATGGATTTGTAATAGAAGAGATGTATGGGAAATTTGACAAGAGCCCATTTCAAGCGGATAGCCCACTCATGGTTTGCATTTGCCGAAAACGAAATAAATAAAGGATATACTGTTAAAAGGTACTTTTCTTTAGTAAAGAAAGGTCCATTTTTTTGTTTCCCCTGGATTTATAAGACAAGATTCAATTGTAGATGTATTGACACTCATTTGAAATGTATAGCAATTTTGCATGATATACCCACAACTGTCCTCATACAATTTCACATTACATTTTCACAGAACCTATTATTGATGATAGAAGAATGAACCTAATGCCATTATGTCAATAATATATTTGACACGACACTAATCAGTGTCTTATAATCAAGTCACCAATTGGTGTCCAATTATAAAGGGGGGGTGATTTTGAGCGAAAAAAATCAAGAGCGTGATATTTATGTAGCCATCGCTGACCCAACAAGACGTAAATTGCTACGTTTGTTGGCGGATGCAGAAGAGTTACCTCTTCATGAATTAACCGCTCAATTTCAAATGGGGCGTACTGCTGTCTCTAAACATTTGGCAATCCTTAAAGGAGCTGGTCTAGTTACGGACCGTAAAGTTGGTAGAGAAACAAGGTATCGACTAAATGCAGCTCCCCTACAAGAAATTAAAGATTGGGTATCGTTTTACGAAAAATTTTGGAATGAAAGAGTAGCACTTTTAAAAATGTTATTAGAGGAGGAATAATAAATGGCAGAATTTTCATTGGATTTTCAGATTAATAGTTCAATCAATAAGGTGTGGAACGCATTAACAGACTCAGATAATCTTGCAAAATGGATTATGAAAAATAACTTTAAACCAATCGTAGGACAAAAATATCAATTCGAAAATGAGCAGTGGAATTTAATCGTAGATTGTGAAGTACTAGTAGTGGACGAGCCTAATAAGCTATCTTACACATGGGTAGGTGGTCCTTTAAACACTGTAGTCACATGGACGTTGAAGGAAGAGGACGGAACAACTTACTTACATCTTGAACATACAGGATTCGATCAGGAAGATCAAGCGTTCAATGGTGCGAAATATGGTTGGGCGAATATGGTTGAAGAACTTAAAAAAATAGTAGAGTAATTGTAACAAAACCTCTGAAGTGAGTTTTTTAGTGTAAAGTTATCGTATATGAAATAACAAACGGCTCGGTATAGGACTGAGCCGTTTGCTTTTTCAGTACAAATATAAGTACAATTTTAATTAAGGAAAGATACCGAAATAAGGAGCTGTGTCAAAATGAAAATGGTACATCATTTAAAATTGGCAAGTTCCGTGTCGATTAAAAAAATATAGGCAAATTCATTTGAAATTGTGCTAACCTGGCAATACTAGATTTAGAGAATGGAGAGGATGTTCGGTGAAAATAAATCAATTAATTGCCAACAATATTAACCGTTTAGATGCCGTCTTACCGGAAGATCAATCGCTCGGAGTTGCTGGTTTGTCTGGATCCGGTAAAACCACCTTTTGTCAAACTATTGGTGAAGAATCCAAGAAACGTCTCGTTTCCTTATTGCCAAAGGCTGAATATCAATATTTGTTTTCTAATATAATGGAAACGAATTTTAGTGCCATCAGGATGGAGGAAATGCCTTTAGTACTTTTTCTCGGAAAATCATCCATTTCTTCCAATCCGCGCTCAACGATTGGCACCCATACTGGCGTTTTTAAAGAGATTCGCGATAGACTTGCTGAAAAATTTCATCTTTCTCCAGAAGTTTTTTCCTTTAATAATGAATTAGGCTGGTGTCCGGCTTGTAAAGGACGCGGAACTACTAAAAATGTCGAATGTAAAAAGTGTGAGGGACGGCGCTATAACCAAGAAGTTGAGCAGAAACAAATCGAATTATTTGAAAAACCACATAGTATTTCCGATATCAACAATCTAAGCATTGAAGCGATTTATTCCCGTGTAGAAGAATTACATATTAGTGAAGCGAAACAACATATTCTTAAAAATATAATCGATATGAATATTGGTTACTTAACATTAAATCGTATTATGGGTACATTGTCAGGCGGGGAATTAACTCGACTTTACTTGGCAGAATTCATGGCAGCAAGTGAAAATACGGTGATTATTATTGATGAAATCTCTGTTGGCCTTGATCACGAAACCTTAGTGAATATTTTAGATCAGATAAAAAAATTAGGCTATAAGAATCAAATTTGGCTTATTGATCATTCAGATACAGTTCTCAATACAACAGATGACCAATTGTTCTTTGGACCTGGAAGTGGGAAATATGGCGGTAAAATTGTCGAAGAATCACCGCGTCCAAAACCTGTTTATGGGGAACAAAATCAGGAAATGCCAACAGAATACTATCAATTTCATGATTTATATTGCCGTAATATTCAAATGGCTGAATTTCAGATTCCCAAAAATAGACTTTTAACCGTTACGGGGGAGTCTGGATGTGGTAAATCAACACTTGTCAATGAATGTATTGCCGAAGATTTTCTGAAGCGATATCCAAAAGACAAATTGGTTATGGTAGGTCAAGATAGAAACCAATCGATTACCAGTCGGTCAACCGTTGCGACTTTTCTTGATATTAAAAAGAAACTCACAAAATATAGTGAAGAAATCGATGACATTTTTGAACGTTCGATTGAAGATATTATTGATGAACTTCCAAATGAAGACATCGCTCATAAACGCTTAAGCTTATTAATCAAACTAGGACTTGGTTATTTGACGTTAGAAAGAAAGACACAATCCTTATCGACTGGTGAATTTCAATGTGTTCATTTAGTTTCGGAACTATTTGCTAATTCAAGAAACCCACATACGCTTTTTATCTTTGATGAGCCTTCAAAAGGTTTGTCCCAAAATATATTAAACCAATTTATTGATAGTGTCAGGGACATTCTGCAAGATGAATCTGTCTCCATCATGATGATTGAGCATAATGCCTATATGATGGAAAGCTCTGATTTTATCGTTGATTTTGGTAAAAGACAGCTGGAACCTGTTCGACATCTTGATGTTGTCCGTCATGACGATTATTTTAGTCAACATAAAAGTACAAATAGTGATGATCCAGTGCATATATCTTCAACACTAGCTTCAAAAAATGGCATTCACTACTTAAAAGAAAATCATATTAGCTATTTTAAAAATGCAGAAAACGTCTACAAAGGCGGTATCTTGAAAAGCTTATCATCCATGGCCCGTCTGATTTATGGTGAATTCGAATCTGAACAAATAGCACCAGTCATTGCTATCGACCTTGAGAGACACTTGTATAGTCAGTATAGTTTTCTCTATGAAATTGGTGGATTGATCAACCATATTGTGGCTGCACATCCAGCAAATAAAGATACTAGAAGCTTTGATTTCTATAATCAAGAAAATCATTGTCCAAGCTGTTCTGGTCGTCGGGAGATTGGGAAATTTGATATTGATGTGGTCATTCAAGACAAAAACGTACCATTCTGGGATGGTCTACTACATCCAGATGTAATGGAAGTATTAAAATATTATCAATATCCGAAACTGCAATTCCTTTTTGATGAGATCAAGAATGAACTAGGTCAAGATATTAGTAAAAGCTATAATGAGATGACAGAAGCGGAAAAGCATACCTTTTTATATGGTTATTGGGAAAATTCATTCTATGATAAAGAAGGTAAGACTCGGAGGATATGGGAAGGTTTTAATATCATCATCGGGCGGTATATGTCCATTTCGAAATCAGAAATTAAAGAGCAGATGAAAGCATCGAAAGAGATGATTACTTGTCCAGTCTGTCATGGAACCGTACTAAACCATCATAAAAAACTAACATTTGGTGAAACTGATATTCGTGAGATTATTCAACAACCTATTGATCAGCTAATCCAAACAATAGGGAAGCTACCAGAACTCGAGAAATTAAAAGCAATTGTTGGCGGCGATATAGTTTTGACGGAAGATGTCTCTCTGTTGCCTAGGGAAACACAGGTATCGTTGAAAATGCTTGAACTGGAACTAGCAAGCTTTGTCGGTTATGAAATGGTATTACAAAATGTTTTACCATTCTGGGACAAAATTAAAGGCAATATCGAAGCAATAAGTAGCAAAAATCTGATCACAATTTGTGATTTTACCAATATTGATGAAACAAGAGAAACCATCGTTGATAAGTATTTCACCAATGGAAAATACAAAAAACTAACATATGTTTATGAAGCATTTGGTTACAAAAAACTTGTCACCCCAATTAATAAGATTAGAAAAAGTCATCCATGCCCATTCTGTAAAGGGAAGAAAGTCATTTCAGAAGATAATCTCCATGATGGCGTGTTTAAACTAACCATTCCATGTGTAAGTTGCAATGTAAGTGGTATCGATGAAGAAGGACGCAACGAAACCGTTGATGGTATAGATGTACAAACATGGCTAACTGGAAAAGTAGGGGATGTTGTTGCTAAAAGCTTCCTTACAGAGGATGTTGAAGATATACCAATTTTTAGTCGTATTCGAGAGTTAAATAAACGAGATATGATGGCAGTTTATCAATGCCTTGAGCAAAATAATTAAGAATAATAAATGGAAGGACAGTAGAGAAAATTCCTGCTGTCCTTTTTGATGACTAGAAATTTCTATTGATCTAAGTGTTCTACATAATCCGACAGAGTGTTTATTAATCAAACGTTTGATTAAAATAGTAATAAAGCCTTTACGTGTCCTTTTTTGCTCATATAGGTTTGTGCAAAAAATGTAATGTTTTGGAAAGAATTCATTTTAAAATATGTCGAATAGCTTTTTTAGCTTGTGAAAAATATTTTGCGTATTTCAACAAATTATTACAAAGCAGGGTGTTAATCAAACGTTTGATTAAACCTATTTAAAACCTAAGTTTTTAAGGTGATTTCAAATAATCTAGACTGCAAAAATTGTTATCGTATGGCGAAGCATCGTTTATATCTTTTTCAATCCCCGCACATCCTTACTCAACAACGGGGCTAACCCCATTAACATCGCCCATGTACCTGCAAAATAAAAAATATAACGAATTGGAATATGATCGGCTAAATATCCGCCAAGAAAAACAGTTGCAGGCATCATGAATGCGGAAATACTAACAACAAGGGAATCCACTCGTGCACGGTATTCAGGTTCCACTAAGGTAATTAAAAGGGTTCCAAATACAACCGCTTGGAAAATACCAAAAAGAGTTTGAATGGCCAATAAAACAAAAGCGAATGGTAATGCGCTTCCTGTTCCTATTAGAATCATACAGGTTGAAGTGATAATTTGTGCTCCAGATAAAATAATCATCGGTTTGAATTTTTTAACAACCCTACCGACAAACAGACCAGTTATGATGGAAACAGCAACAGCGGTTGCCTCAAAGAATCCATATTGAGATGAAGATGCCCCATACTGTTTCTTAAGAATAACCATATATAAATATCCAATGGAAACTATGTTTGTCCCCATATTCATAAATGTGAGGGTAAGTAATGCTTTGTGACCACGTAAAATTTTTATCCCTTCCTTAAACTCCTTCCAAAATTCCCTTTTCTCTTTATTTTGTTGTCTTCCTTTTAACTTATATTTTGGAAGTGCAAACCATGAAACAAGCATTGCAGCAAGTAAAAATAAAAAGGAATGTGTCAACAGGACACCAATAAATCCGATCAACGAGAGCACAAATCCTGCAATAGCATTGCCGAGTAATGCAGCGGTATTGTTAGCTGAAGACATATAGCCACCCACTATTGGAATTCGATCTTTCCCTATTAGGGCAGGTAACAGGCGGTTTTTTGATGGGAATATAAATGCTAGAGCTACATCATTGAGGATAACCATTACCATAACAGAAAAGACTATGTAATCAATGAAAAAAACCTACAAAACATGGAATCATTGAACGAAGATTGGAAAATAATTTACGGAGAATCCGTAGAAGATACGATGGCCAGATGCTATACAAAGCTTAAACAACCAGAAAAAGCATTACCTTTATTCAGAGAATTACTAAAAGAAGACAATAACCATGTTTTTGAGTACTCTCCAATAGACATTGCGATTCGGGAGATTAACAAATCATACCAGGCGTTATGTTATATGGAATTGTGTCAACCGGAAACAGCCTTAGAATATGCACATGAAGCTGTTAAGAAGTTACGCCATTATCCACATACTGCATATTATCAATTTGCTAGGAATGTATTGCAAGAGATTCAGGTGAAGGCATTTAAGTGAAAATTTCAATGGAAAAAGAGATTTTGAAATTTCATGTAATGGGACAAGCTTAGAATAGTTACAGAGAAATAATGGATTGATATTTAAAAGTTAATAGATAAAAGTAAAACGGTTGGACTTAGCTAATCAGCCGTTTTATGTTCCTTTATAATTACTTAACATTGAATATTTACCTGATTCAACATTTTTCTACTGCTTTATTTTTAATCAAACGTTTGATTGAATTTCCCTGAGATGTTAGTATTAAGGGCAATTTATATGATTATGACTGCGAAAAGAGTTACTTTTTGACGAAGCATTTAATCTCAACAAATTATTTTCCAAAATTAATAATCCAAAAGTTTAGCAATCCCAATGGTAAAAATAGAAATATGCAGATACCGTTTAAAACTATTGCAATAGCCATCTTTTTAGCTTTTCTTACATCTCCAAGACAAGCTAAAATAAACCCGATAATTGGGCAGACCATAGCAGTGATCAATGTTAGATTTAAATAGTGATAATAAAAGAAGTCATTTGAAATAAATATGGACTCCACAATTTTTGCTACAACTGCAATAGAAAAAAATAAAAATGATAATGAGACAAGCTTTCCCATATAAATCCTCCAATAATAGTGATTTATTTCTTTCGTTTCTTGAGGTTATTAGCTAAAATTATCCCTAAACTCTGAGGAATCAAGTTTAATAGACTGACCACAATCTGTAATTGAGAGGGTGGAAATGGCTTCATATAATCTTCCCATCTTTCCACTCCGGACATTTGATTAACGAAATAATTAGATACAAGGGCAGAAGCTATATTGCCAATTAAAAGAGCTAGTTAGCCACTAGAAAATCTACCAAGAAAAGCAAGAATAGTAGTCACTACAATCGGACCTGTTAGAAAAGTCCTGGTACATAGACAAAAAAACATATGGAAAGAAGTCTAAACAGACAACAAAAATACCAATTACAAGCTTTTTCATCTTTCAACCCTCATTTAAAAACCAGATTGCCAAGCAATAATAATAAATGTGGTCCAAATTAACGAAGCAAATATCAAGAATGCACTTAGTAGCAAAATAAGGTTGTTTATGAGAAAAGCGGTTTTTTGATGATGTAGATTTTCAATCCTGATTACTAAGAATACTAGAAAAACTATTGCCAATATGGAAGAAACATATGAACTTTCTGCTCCTACCCAATACCAAACCATCGTTTCATTTCCCCAGTAAGCCATGTCCTGGAAAAGCATACTGAAGATGAATCCAATAATCGAAAAGATAAGGGTAAGAGTAGTTATATAGGGGGATACAATCATTTTTTTCAAAAATGTTCCTCCTTCTTTTTATCCTTAACTATCTAATTCACTTAATCGTCTTAGAGCTTCTTCTTTATCGAATGAGCTAAACCAGCGATAATGTTTGTCATCTAAAATACGATAATGCTGACTGATTAAATTTTGCTGCAAACGGAACTTTCCCTTGCTATCTATTTCCTTCCACCAAACTCTTCCGCCCAATGATTTTTCCATCGGTTGATTAATTCCGTTATGTGCAATGGTTTCCATCACCTCTAACGGTTCATTTCCCAAAATAGATTGCAGCACTTCACTTTCTTGGAATAGTGCACATATTGCCACTGCATTTGACCATCCTGATAAAGTTCTCCCTTTTTCAATTTGCACTAGAGTTTTTTTGGAAATCCCGATTACTTCCGCCATTTTATCCTGTGAATATCCTTTTTCTAACCGTATTAGTCTACATTTGTTAGAAATAAGTTCAATGACTTGATCCCGATTCATAAAATCACATCCTTTTTAAAGTTCCATTTCGCGCTAATTAGTGTAATTTTACACTTCTCGTTGTCGTTTAACAAGAAAACTTTACCTAAAATACCACAAAAAATATTTTTTATTCTAAAAATATTGAAATATCTATTTCATAAATATAGAATGTTGTATATAAAATATTTCGAATGGGGTGCAAAAATGGATGTCTTAAATCTAACAAGCCGAAAAAGAGAAACTTATAAAATTCAATTAAAATACTCTATTCTTTGGGAATGTGCACTTGGGATTGCGGCAATAACCAATACACGCTTAATAAATTCATTAGAAAAGTCGGCAGATTATTGGGAGGAGATTCGCAGTGAGTTATCAGGAGAAATCCTAAAACAATTAGATTATGTTGAAGAAAATAATACATGGAAAGCATTGCTCCAATTACTGCATCAACAAGACTTCTCAGAATTACCATCCTTTATTACTTACATCCAAGAACTTTCTAATTCAGAACTTAAATTTATTTGTCTCCCTTTTATCGGAAATGAATTTCAGGAAATAAGAAAACAAGCAGTATTAGGGGATGACACATCTGTTAAACAGATGAAAAGTCTAACGAGGGATAATCCATTTTTTCCGGATTACATAGAATTCATCTGTAAAGTGGATGGAGATTTCTTAAAAGAACACCTGATTGAAGTGATGACAGGGTGGTATCAATTTGTTTTAAAAAAAGATAATGAAAATATCTTGTCCATCTTAAAAACAGATTACGAATCGAAAAAAAAGATGGCGGATAAATTAACTCCGGAGGAATTGGTAGAATGGGCAACCGGTGGAGTAACCTATAACCCTGAGCCAAGCGTGAATTATGTACTTTTAATCCCGCAATATACTTATCGACCCTGGAACATTGCAGCAGATTTAGAAGATACAAAGGTGTACTATTATCCGGTTGCGAATGAAAGCATTTATCCGAATGATCGTTATGCACCAAGCAACTTTCTAGTATTAAAACATAAAGCTTTAGGTGACGAGGCAAGGTTAAGAATCGTTAAATTGTTGTATGACGGTGATCGTTCTTTACAGGAAATCACCGAACATTTGGATGTAGGGAAATCTACTATTCATCATCACTTAAAAATATTGAGGTCTGCAAAATTAGTAGAAATCATTGATTCGAAGTATTCCTTGAAAAGAAAAGCGATTGAAATGCTAGCTAAAGAATTGGAGTATTTTTTGAATGGGTAGGTAGATGCCGAAAAAATAGGAAGAAACTCCGAAAAAGGGGAGAAAATCTCCCAACTTTTGCGGGAAATCTTCCAACTATAGAAGGAAACCGCCGAACTTAAGATAAAGTGTCGAAAAACGAGGAAAAACTCCGAAAAAGGGAAGGAAACCTCCCAATTTTTCAAGGAAACCACCAAACTATAAAAGGAAATCATCCAACTCAAGAGGATGAACCGGAAAACAGGGGAGAAACTCCGAAAAAGGAAAAGAACTCTCCCTACTTTTGTTGGAAACTTCCCAACTATAGAAAGAAACCGCCGAACTAAAATTGATGTCCTGAAAAAATGGGGATAGTCACTGAACTGATTAAAGGTACCCTCCATTTATAAAATTTTTTCAAAGGTGTGTTCTAATTGAATAACAATCTACTAAAAAACCGTTCATTTCTTTCTGTTTGGATGGGCAATGCTGTCTCCGAAATAGGAGGAGCTTTTGGAACCTTTTGCAATTCGATCCTAATCTATCAGCTGACTGGTTCTAAAATGGCACTCAGCAGTATGTGGCTCTTATATTTCATCCCATCCCTCGTCATTCAATTAATCATCGGACCGTACATTGATAGATGGAGCAGAAAGCGGATTATGATCTTCTCACAATGGACAAGGGGGCTAATCTTTCTGATACCACTTGTTTCACTATTAAACGGACACCTTGAATCTTGGCATATCTACGCAGTCCAAATAATAGTTGGGTTGATTACTCCAATTTATACTCCAGCTAATCAGGCAATTACTCCGACTATTGTAGCAAAAGAACAAATTAGTAAAGCTAATGCCTATATTGATGGAACTGTCAGATTGATGACGTTCCTCGCACCAATTTTAGGAGGAATTGTAGTCGAGTATATAGGTGAAAAACTTACACTTTTATTTGTTAGTATACTGCTCATCTTAAGTGGAACACTCCTCCTTTTTATAAAAGAAAAAAGAAACCACCAAAATGTGCGCAAAACTTGGTTAGAACAATTTAAAGAAGGACTTTCCTATTTCTTTACACAACCTATCATTGTTTGGTTAGGAATCTTTCTTGCTTTTGTACAATTTGGAGTAGGGGTTACGATGGTGACAAATCTCCCTTACATAACAGATGAATTATCAGGCAGTTATGCGCAGTATGGTTATTTTATGGCCGGATTTCCTTTGGGATATGTGATTGGCTCTATGCTTGTCGGAAAAATTAAATTAAAAAGTCGCAAAGTTCTTATGTTAGGATCGCTAGTGATCGGTGGCCTTACATATGTATCTTTAGGTTTTAACCATAGTATTTATTTTGCTTGTATAACAGAGGCGATAGCGGGAATTGTGATGGCATTTTTCAGTGTATATAATATGACCATTTGCCAACAAACAGTACCTAATCACTTAATGGGGAAGGTTTTTTCCGTAAGACTATTGATTATTAGGGGTGTTATGCCAGTCGGTGTTGGGCTCGGTGGTGTATTAAGTGATGCCTGGGGAATTCGGCCATTATATATATTGATAGGCACAATTATTAGTGCCGTATCTTTATTTGGAATAGTACTTCCTTATTTTCGGTTTCTTGATCACTCAATCGATAGAAGAAATGTAGCGTAAGAAGGAAATTCGCACAAAATAGTAGAATCCATTTTAAAATCTATTTCAAGTAGGTGTAAAAAAATGTACGCTTCACAGAGTATCCTTTCAACATGGAGAAAATTTGATCAATTCCCAATGGAGACATTAACAAAAGCCTGGTTTTATCATCAGGATACGAAAAAGAAACAAAGAGACGTATCCTTAATGAAAGAGCATCGGGACCAGTATGGAATTTCCGGAAATTGTTTTGATCTTGCCATTTGGCTTCTCGATGAGTTTCTGAAAAATGGGATAAACGCTTATCCAGTAGGCCATTATCTAGGAACGAGTCATGCCCATGTTGCGATTATTGCTTTAGATGAATATGAAAATCGTTTCTTATGTGATCTAGGGGATCAGTGGCTTCAACCTATTTTAATTGACAAGAAACATGATGAGTTTACAGAGGGTAAGCTGCGAGGATTTTTCCCTGCCGCCAATGTACAAGTGAATCCGAGAGAAGAGGAAGTTGAAATCCTCTATCACCGCCCAAATGGAAAAATCTCAAAACAGGTATATGAAACTACACCAATTGACCAAGCTGAATTTTTACAAGCAGCAGAGTTCTCGCAAAATCTACTAAAGCAACGACCCTTGCTAGAAATGCAGAATCCCATATAAAGCGGAAATAGCCCAGTGGGAATTCTACAATTGGGAAAGCTTTTTAAGCACAACTAAGGGAATATTCCATGATCCTCAACTTGAAAGAATAGAAGATTGGGCAAATTTGATCCATGAAAAAACAGGTTATGATGTGACGTTTTTGATAGATGCTTTAAAGGTATATAGCGAAATGAACATTTAAACCAATCTCTTATCTTTAATGATAGAAAATGACAAATAATAGAAATATAGTACAAATGCAATCATAGCGAAGACAAGCCAAGTAGTTTTCGGTGAAGTATAGTAAAGCAGCCAGCCTCCTAAAAGACTACCAAGGGGGCGGCCGATTCCATCTGATAGTTTACTTATGCCGAAATAAAGGCCCATTTTTCCGGATCGATCGGAATAATAGGTAATACTTGTTTCGATAATTGGCAAAATGAATATTTGGCCAATTGTAAATAAAATAATCGCTATATATAAACTAAAAGAGTTATTCCAAAATCCAATGATAAAATAAGAGCCAAATAAAAACAGGATTCCTATCGACATATAAAATTGTGGTTTATAGAATCTACTAATTAATAAGCCTACAGGATATTGTAGGAGTAAACCTGTAATACTGTTGATGAAAAATAGACTTTGTATTTGGTTCGTAAAACTTTTTGCATACTCCGGAAAAGTTACAAATAGTTGTGCAAACAGTATGTAATAAAAGAATGTGAAAATCAAAAAGTGAATAAATTCTTTATGTTGAATCACTTCCTTTATATCTTTAAGTCCCAACTTGTTGAGGGGAGATTGTTTGTAATCTGAATGGACGAATCCCCTCAAAAGTACACTTCCTGCTAAATACAACATTCCTGCAAATATAAATACAAATTTTACTTCGCCTAACCAAATAACCAACCCTGCTAACGATGGTCCAATAAGAAGTCCTAGGTTCGTCGCACTTGATTTAAGAGATGAAAGCTTTGGTCGTTGACTAGAGTCGCCGCTTTTCATCATTAATGCTTGAAGGGATGGTCCGGTTATTCCACCTCCCAATCCTGCAAGTGCTGCAAAAAGAATTAAAAAGTAATATCCATTCATAATGCCAATACCAATAAAGCCAATTCCTCTTATCGTTTCTCCTAAACTTGACATACGTTTATAGCCAAATGTATCACCTAAAGGGCCGAAGATCACAGGTGTTACCATTTGCATGAAAATATAGATGGCAGTTAAACTACTTGCTTGAATAATTGATATGTTATCCACTTCAGTTAGGATTGGAAAAAGCGGCATTGCCATGTATCCTCCAGTAGAAAGAATAAAAATCAAGAAGGCAATAATATACGACTGTTTGTTCATTTTGGACCTCCTCTGCTTATTTTTAATCATAAAGGAGGATTTTCCATGTTTAAAACGAATTATTTTGATAACATTAATGAAATTATTTAATTAAATGGAGATAAAAATGGATATCGAGCAACTTAAAACGTTTATTTCTTTAACGAAAACGAAAAATTTTACCCGGACCGCGGAGGAGTTGAATGTTGTTCAATCGACTGTTACCACAAGAATTAAATTGCTGGAGGAATTTATTGGTGAGAAGCTTTTTGTAAGAAAAACGAGGAGTGTTGAAATAACAGAAGCGGGAAGGACTTTTCAAACCTACGCACAGAAGACAATAGAATTGATGAGCGAAGGGATAGTAGCAGCAAGAACCCGAACACAGTTTCATAATAGAATCGTAATAGGCGGTTTAAATTCTATATGGGACAGTCCTATTTTTGATATTGTAAAAGAATTTTATAAGAAGAGTGAAAGGACGGCTATTAGACTTGTAACGGGTCATTCGCAGGATATCATAGAAAAAATTTATCAAGGAATCATGGATATCGGATTTGTATATGTTCATCCACGATCTTCTGCATACAAGGTGCTAACATTTGGCGAAGAATCCATTAGTTTAGTTGCAGCAAAGAAATTAGCCATGAAATCTAGCATCTCATTAAAGGAAATTAAAAGTTATCCTTATATCCATTTCCATTGGGGTTCTCCCTTTTCGGAATGGTTTGAACAAGAAGTAGGAAAGCATGAAACAATGAGATTACGAGTAGATAATACTAGTGTCTTATTGCGAATGTTAGTAAACGGAGATGGTATTGGCTTTTTATTAGATCATATTGTAGAACCATATATCAAAAATGGAGATTTACAAAGAGTTGAGATTGAATCAGCAAAATTACCTCCTTCGAGACCTATTTACGTGATTTACCTGGCGGATAAGGAAGACAAAGTTAAACCGTTTCTAAACTTTCTACATTTAAGGAGTGATAATCATGCAATACACCATCCGTAAAATGCAGTTAGAGGACATTTCTCATGTTCAAAATGTAGCAAAGGAAAGCTGGAATGCAACGTATGAGGGAATTATCCCCTTACATGTTCAAGAAAGCTTTTTAAAATCTGCCTACAATGACGAGATGATGAAAAGAAGATACGAGCGATCCTTTATTTTTGTGGCGGAAGTAGAAGGGGAAATCATTGGTTTCGCGAACTTTTCTCCTTTAAAAGAGAATGGGGAAGCGGAACTTGGCGCAATTTACCTGTACCCGGAATTTCAAGGGAACGGGATAGGAACAGCTTTGTTAAAAAAGGGAATCAATTTATTAGAAGGGGTAAAAGAGATTTATATAAACGTTGAAAAGGATAATCAAATCGGAAAAAACTTTTATCAGGCAAAGGGATTCGAGGTTGTATCTGAATTTGATGATCATTTTGAAGGGCATAATTTAGAGACGGTTAGAATGGTACTTCGGTTATAGCATGATTGGAATATTCATGTTAATATAAGATAATCATCTAATTTAAAATAAGGGACGATTACATTTCATGGCTATTGAAAGAGAAGACGGTAATGACAAAAGTTCTAATATCTTAATCGATCATTTTCATTCTTCAGTTGTCGAAGCTATTGCTTTTTTGTCATTAGAAGCGAAGCAGGAACCGCGGCAGAACAATCTAGAAATTCATCTCTCAGATGATTCGGCAAGTTTTTTTCAAAATTGGAGAATAGAATCTACGATTGATTTTATAAGCCTGTTTAACTTTTTGATTCCTTGTCCAGCTTTTCATGATACGAATCTATTTATAGAAATGATGCAGGGATTATCTGATGAAGTGTTCCTTTATCATCTTTTTGGTGAGGATCTTGATGAAACAAGGGTAAGAGGGCTTCTAAAGGATCCAGCGACATTCATTATGAATAATGAAAATATATTTTGGGATTCTGATGTAAAGCAGGGCTTTGTCATTAAATTTGTTCAAAACATTATGGATTATCGCTCCGCATTAGAGCAATTATTAATGGAAGTGTCTGCTGCATCATTATTTGTAAAAGCACTCGATAATCGTAAGGCAATAATTGAAGAAGCAATGTTGAAAGTGAAATTTTTGCCGATGGAGCCTTTAACACTGGCTCAATACATCATGGGAAAAAACTTCCGGAGGGTAAGCAACTACAGAATGTATTATTTCATTCCGAGTTATTTCTTCCCATTCAAAATGCGCATCTTCAATACAAATCAATGCATAGTTATCTATCAATGTGCCTCTCCGATTTCAGATGACCTTCAGAAAAGCAAGGATCTAGATGCCAAGCTAAAAGCGATTGCAGACCCTAATCGGTTAATCTTGCTAAAGTTGCTCTCCGGTCAAAAATTGTATGGTGCAAGAATGGCAGAATACTTGGGAATCACAACCGCAACTGTTTCTCATCATCTTGATTTGCTGAAAAAGGCTGGATTTATTACGGAAGAAAAAGTCGGCACGATAAAGTATTTTACAAGTAACAAGAAGCAGTTAGAGGACTTTTTGGAACAACTTCATACATTCATAAAATAAAGTACACCTTAATTGGTGTATTTTTTTATAGAAGTGAGTTTGAACAACAATGTTCCCTTACAAAAAAATACGTACTCAGAAGCCCCCAATGTGCCAATAAACTGATTTCATGCGCTCCGAACAAGAATCAATGTTCCCGACAGATAGAACGTATCCCAAATCGACCCCAATGATCCCTGAATCAAAAAGAATGTGCCCCCAAACCGATTCCATGTGCCCTGAACAAGACTCAATGTGCCTTTAACAAAAGAACGTGCCCTTAATCGTCCTCAATGCGCCCTGAATCAAAAAGAATGCGCCGTCAAACCAATTCCATGTGCCCTGAACAAGACTCAATGTGCCTTTAACAAAAGAACGCACCCCATCCGTCATCCAATGTGCCTTGAATCAAAAAGAATGTGCCCCCAACAAAAATCAATACGCCTGAACAAAAAAATTCGCACCTCGAAAAGACCTCATTGTAATGCAATCTCCACAGAATCCACCCGCAATACCATTTATAATCACCCAAACCCATCCCCCAATCCACCACACTCATAAATATTAACAAACCATTCATAATTCTTATTGCCATTTTTCAAACAATTAAATATAATATAAACATCTTATAAGATAATCATCTAACATTAAAAAGGAGGCTATCACATTGATTTCTACCCAAAACGTCATTGAGGTTAATGATTTAGTAAGGGATTATCAATCAACCAAAGGTGTGCTGAAAAAGGAAAAACATATTGTTAGGGCTGTCGATGGAATTTCATTCGAGGTCAAAAAGGGAGAAATCTTCGGCTTGCTTGGATCAAATGGAGCTGGTAAAACAACTACGATAAAAATGCTTACGACATTACTCACTCCAACTTCCGGGAGCATCAAGGTTCTAGGATTTAACCCAGTAGGGGATGAAAAGGAACTACGGTCAAAAATTAACTTTGTTTATGGTGGGGAAAGAAGTCTTTACTGGAGGATTACGGCCAGAGAAAATCTAGAATACTTTTCCGATCTGTACAACATTGATAAAAGAACGAAGCGGAAGCGAATACCTGAGCTTTTAGAAATGGTCGGTTTACAGGATCGTGCGGATGAAAGGGTGGAGACATATTCAAAAGGAATGAAACAAAGGTTGCAAATCGCCCGGAGTTTGGTGAATGATCCTGAAATCTTATTTTTAGATGAGCCTACCATAGGATTAGACCCAATAGGTGCGAGGGATTTGCGTAAAATTGTAAAGGATTTAGCGAGTCTGGACAAAACGGTTTTAATCACCACTCATTACATGTATGAAGCGGATGAGATATGTGACCGGGTAGCAATCATAAATAAAGGGAAGCTTGCGGCTATGGATACACCTGCTAATTTGAAAAAGTTCACGGAAAATACTTCAGTTATTGAACTGCGGCTTGCAGACAAGGATGACCAATTCATTTACAGGCTAAATACATTGGATTTTGTTGATGCGGTTAATGTGGAAAACGGGCAAGAAGTTTACTTGCATTGCAAACAGCCTAATTTGGTCTATCCATCTTTATTCTCTCTTATCACGGATCGGCAAGTGTTAAACATTAGTACAAGAAATGCTTCGTTAGAGGACGTATACGTTCATTATGTAACCCAATAAGGAGGGAGTTAATGTGGTTCATGCACTACGAGTTATCGCATCAAGCTTAAATATCCACCGCAAACAAAGCTTTGCCCGTGCGACATTCCGGTTTATCGTGATATTTCAACCAGTCTTGTATTCTTTTCTTTTATATATGATGTTTAAAGGCACTCATAATACAAATATTGGAGAATATATCGTCATTAGCTCTGGTTTAATGACTTTATGGAGCAGCATTATTTTTTCTTCTGCGGGAGATATTGAGCGGGAGCGTTACATGGGAACATTAGAATTTATTTATGCTTCTCCGACAGATTTTCGCATTATCTTTTTCGGCAAGGTATTAGGCAATTTGCTGCTCGGTATTTTTTCCATGCTGCTCAGTGTTATATGTGTTTGTTTGTACGGGGAGACAGTGAAAATTGCGAACCCTTTAGAATTCAGCTTAACATTCCTTTTAACGATGGCTTCGTTTGCAGTAATTTCATTATTGATGGGTTCTTTGTTTACACTTTCAAGAAATTCACGTTTATTGATGAACTGGATGGAGTACCCGATTTACATCTTATGCGGTATTGTTTTTCCAATTGATGTGATGCCAAAGGCCATTCAATATTTGGCGTACTTGTTATCGCCAACATGGGCAGTGGATGCATTACGGGAAAGTATGATTGGGATAAAAGATATATCCATATTTTATCAACATCTTGGCATTTTGCTTGCCCTGACTATTTTGTATTTAATTCTAGCAATCACATTATTTAAAAAGATCGACTTACTTACAAGAATAAAAGGAACATTAGGGGTGCATTAAGTTGGAGAATATCGTCATTCGGTTTTTAAAACAATCCTTGCTTTCCTATAAAGCTTTAAAAGGCAATTTAAATACAAAGATGATCGTTTTTGATAAAGTGATCAATCCGATTATGCAATTAATTTTTTTTACCATGCTTGCCAAATTCGTGTACCAGACAAACGATGTTACACCATGGGTAATCGGGAATGCCTTTTTACTCAGTGTGTATAATTCGATTTTTGGTGTTGGAGCGGTCATGGTGAGTGAAAGAAGCTTTGGGACATTAAAATTAGTTATTGCCTCGACAGCAAATAAGTTTCTTGTTTTTACCGGGAGAGCGTTTATGCATGTATTGGATGGGCTTGTAACGGTAATCATTGGACTGATTGCTGGTGCGCTTTTGTTTCATTGCGATTTTACGGAAACAAATTTCTGGCTGTTTGCTCTATGTTTATTTGTCAGTATGTTTGCCGCGATGGGAATGGGCCTTTTAATTGGCA
Source organism: Heyndrickxia sp. FW510-T9 (assembly GCF_058781025.1). Lineage (NCBI taxonomy): Bacteria > Bacillati > Bacillota > Bacilli > Caryophanales > Bacillaceae > Heyndrickxia > Heyndrickxia sp. FW510-T9. The sequence goes on from NZ_JBYSWK010000036.1 coordinate 19,351, forward strand.
GTATTGGACTTGTAGCAAGTGACATAAACCTGATTTTGAATCTATCGATGTTTATCATTTTCATTTTTACCGGGGCTGAATTTCCACTATCGAAGCTACCAGGGTTTTTACACAATGCCGCTTATCTGCTACCTATTACAAGAGGTATTGAAGCTTCCAGGTTAATTGTAAGTGGGCATATAAACTCCCATGTTTATCATTTAATCGCGATGGAGTTTGTGGTTGGAGTTGTGTATGTGGCGATTGGTTATTTTGTGTTGAAGTATATGGAGAATTTAGCGAAGAAGCATGCTGCGTTGGATGCGTATTGATAGGGATGAGTGGTCATCACTTTTCTCAAAAGATTCGGGATCTGCAACAGTATTTTAGGGCGGTGGTATTTTCCTTTTTTTACATAAAAATTGTAAGAACAATTCTTCTCTCTTTTCATTTAACATGAAACTTCCGGAGAATATTATCGTAAGTATAAGAAGAAACAAAAAAGGGGGAAGGAAAATGAAACGAACTGCCGAGATTACACTAACAATTATTGGAGTTATTATTAATGCAATTGTTGGAGGTGGTGTGATATTAATAGCTTCAATATTTAAGAATGAGGCTTTTCAAGATCAAGTAAAAAATGCACTTGAGGACGACTCGAATATAAATAATGTGGACCCTTCTAAGGTTTTAGATGCTATTGGAAATGGAATCTGGTGGGTTGTTATAGCTTCTTTGATTGGACTAGTGTTAGGAATTATCGCTGTCATTTACCTTAAAGGTAATAAAAAACCAACTCTTGCCGGTATCTTGTTAATAATAGCAGCAGTTGTTTCCGTATTTCTAACAGTTGGGATTGGCTGGTTGTCAGGTATATTGTTCTTGATTGCAGGGATTCTCAGTTTAGCCCGTAAACCTAAAATTACTATAGAGGAATAAAATGGGACTTGCCTTTTTGGCAAGTCTTATATTGGAGTAAAGCTATTAAAAAGGGCAGAGGAGTTAGCTGAAAGGGTGGACGCTTCTAGCTTCCAAACACCCGAATTTTATAAAAAACAAGGTTGTCTAGTATATAGAAAAGTATAGACATCTCCATCTAATATAAAAGTTTTCCATATATGCAACGTTATGTGTAAGCCTTACTTTAATGCATTTTTTTCACACTTTACTGATGCGAGACCAAATAATCCGTTTTTCTCAAAGGTTACGGTTCTCCAGTTTGCATCCTCAAAACAAGATTCTATTTTTTTGGTAACTAGATTATGATTATGTTTGATTCTAGCAATAGACAATGAACAAACCAAGACTAGGACAATTGTAGTTGTTATTACCGTGATTTTTTGTAGTTTATTTTCCTTTGCTTTTAGCCTTTGGATGTCAGAAAAATCTTCATTTAATCTATAATTACCAGCTAGATATTTCTGAATCTCAACATAATAAATAGCGTTCTGGATGATTAATAATAGTAATAAGAGGAAGATAAACATATAACGATTGAACGGAAAGATCATAATGGAAATCAGCAATGGAATGCTGAACCAGTATAGTACATACACTTTCCTCGTTGCTTTTTGCGTTACTTGTATAAGCATTTCATCATCTTCTAAAAATTCACTAGGTTTTAAGAAAGAAATTGCATTTAGTTTGTTATCTGGATTTTTTCTGTTATATGTTATTACTTTTCTTGTGAAAATAATACAGAATGCGAATAACAAAATAAATCCTCCAATAAATGCTATCATTCCTGGTGTGTACCAATGGAATAAAATATTATCGCCTTCTATACTTATAACACTTTCAAACCCACTAAATAACGAATCTACCATAAATACTGCCCCAAACATCAAAATCATCATTATCACATACAAAGTTATGCTCCACAATGGAAGCTGTACACGAAAATCATTTTTGCTCATCTGAATCTTCCCCCTCTAACCAAAATAATTCATCTACTCGAATCTGCAAATGTTTCGCTAGACGCAATGATAATGCAATTGATGGCGAAAATTCCCCTTTTTCAATGAAGCCTATGGTTTGCCTTGTTACTCCAACGAATTTAGCTAATTCAGATTGTGAAAATCCGTGCCTTGCTCGTAATTCTCTAACCCGATTTCTTAGCATTTTGAACTCCTTTTGATAATGTTAATAAATATATTCATAATGTAAACTATTATTAACATTAAGTAAAGTATTACTAACATAAATTTTCGAATAAATAAAAAAACATCGCCTTTAGCGATGCTATTTCAGTGATATCTTAATTTTGTTTTAGAATATTAATGATACTCCGAAACCCAATTCGAATCCCATCTAAAATCATAGATTTCGCCTTTCTTTAGATTCAATACTTTTCCATTGATTTTAACAGTGTAATTGTTAATCCACTTAACGTTAGCGTGGTCAATTTTATAATCATTATAGATAGTTTTGTTAAACCAAAGAGGTCCATCCAATTCTCCTCTCACCCCATAGGAGGTCGTCGCTCCGCCGTTGGTGAGGTATAAATGAATTTTGTAATGATGATCGGGGGAAATGCTTGAGAACATTTCGCTTTTTGCCGCAGGAACAAAAAGAGAAAACAACACTGCTATAGTAAAAATAAATGAAAGTCCAAATGATATAAGAATTGTGAACCAGCTTCTTAAGGCTTTAGTCCAACCATTTATTTCCCTTAATCCGATTATTCCTGTGAAAAAAGCTATGATACTAAATGTAAGTAATATGTACGATGGTAGTGTTATCATCCAAAGCTGGTATATTTGAGAAAGAACATAGTAACAACAAGATAACAAACAAAATAAACATAGATAAAAAGACCATAAACTGTATTTTAATTTCATTACAATCACAAACCTTTCAATTAGTTCCGTTAATTAATCCACATGAATCATAATTTCAAGGCCTGTTGGATTTTCCATAAACGGTTTGCTATATTCTCTAAAAATAAAGTCCATTCCTGAGATATCATCGGGTAATGCCGGAGAAACAATGAAATTATAGGTGGATTGTCCTGTGGAACCAGTACCATTATCCATGCGGCAATCATATTTTTTTCCCATAATTAATTCTAAAAAGTTATGTTCACATTGGCTTGTTAGTGTGTCCAATATGCTATCCCATTCAACGATTAATTTCACAACACTGGCGTTAGTGTATTGGTGAATAGAAGTAACGGTATATAATCTTCCATCCATTTCTAAGAATTTATTAATTGGTAGAAGTTTGCGGAAACCATTTGGTTCAACGATAGGACGATAATGCTCTTCCATCTTTAATGCACCAAATAAGGAATGTAAAAAATCCTCATAAAAACCGAACTTTGTTGCCCACGCAGAGATATATTCATTAAATGGCAGACCTGGGTGGTTGTTAGAGATTTCTTTTCTTTGCTTCAACAATTCACAAATTTTTTCATCAATAAGAATGATTCGTTCATCATAGTAGTCAGATTGTAGTTGATGATGTATTCGCTTCATTTTTCCTCCAGAAAAGTCTTGATTTAATCCTATTTTAACAAATAATGGGATGGGTAGATATATTTATTGATGTATTTATTCCATTTTTTCACTATAGTTTGAAAAGTTTATATATAATGACAATAAAACAAAAGGGGGAAGAAAAATGAAACGAACTGCCGAGATTACACTAACAATTATTGGAGTTATTATTAATGCATTTGTTGGAGGCGGTGTGATATTAATAGCCTCAATATTTAAGAATGAGGCTTTTCAAGATCAAGTAAAAAATGCACTTGAGGACGACTCGAATTTAAATAATGTGGATCCTTCTAAGGTTTTTGATGCTATTGGAAATGGAATCTGGTGGGTTGTTATTGCTTCTTTGATTGGACTGGTGTTAGGGATTATCGCTGTCATTTACCTTAAAGGTAATAAAAAACCAACTCTTGCCGGTATCTTGTTAATAATAGCTGCAGTTGTTTCCGTATTTTTAACAGTTGGGGTTGGCTGGTTGTCAGGTATATTGTTCTTGATTGCAGGGATTCTCAGCTTAGCCCGTAAACCTAAAATTACTATAGAGGAATGAAATGGGGCTTGCCTTTTTGGCAAGTCTTTTAAACTCCGCAATTGCTACTATACGAAACGTTCTGAACACCCTTTAAAAAAGAAGCAGTCACTTATTGCATGTGCTGCAAGTCAATACGTGTCTTGTTTGTCATTGGGAAAAAGCAGTGTGAATTTGATGGTTCAAAATTATTAAGAGGTTTACCTCAAATCGAAACATTTCGTGAGAAAATTAATGATTATTGAAGGAGTGCTTCATTAATATATGAGATAAGGGATCAACCTTTCTACCGAAACGTTGATCCCAATCATTTTATTCGAGGAAGCTCTTGAAAGAAACCTCATAGCAACCGTGCATACTGTCTATATAAGTAGTCTATTCATAACAATGAATTAGGAAGCTTCCTCAACATAGTCCATGTCTATTTCTGGTGGCTGAACTTTAAAGCCCTTAGTTAGAAATAGTAAGTAGATAAATCCTAAAGCAGTCCAAGTAGTTCCTAATATTAGAGCATGTTTGTCTAGACTGATAAAAAGATAACCATCTAGGATTAAACCAATTAACGGTAATATTAAATAAAGTATTACATCCAGCCCGGATCTTTTCTTGTTTCTTACATAATAATGGGCAAAAACGGATATATTTACAAACATGAAGGTAATAAAAGCACCAAAATTAATAAAAGAAGTAGATGTAGTCATATCTAAAAAAAGAGCTAATAAACCAACGATACCAATTAAACATATATTAAATAAAGGGGTTCTAGATTTATTACTAATATATCCAAATACTTTTTTAGGTAATACAGAATCCCTTCCCATCGCATATAATAACCGGGCAGCGCTTGTTTGAGCGGACAAACCTGAAGTAAATTGGGCAATAATTAATCCTGCTAAAAAAAGAGCACTAAATAGATTTCCACCAATTTGTTTGGCAATTTCATAAGATGCTGAATCTGAATTCACGAAAGAACTATAATCAGGATGCACTAAATATAAGAAGTAAGAGGACACAATAAAAATGATTCCACCAAATAATGCAATTAGTATAATTGCTTTTGGAATGGTTTTCTTAGGATTAATTGTCTCCTCTGATAAAGTTGTTACAGCATCAAACCCAAGGAATGAATAACAAGCTATTGCTGCCCCGGCCACTAAAAGTGATAAGGAAGAAGAGTGATTCATGAAAGCATCCATAGAGAGAAGTGTTCCAGTACCATTGTGATTTAAAACGCTTACAATACTTAAAGCTAAGAATATAGCCATTACAAGTATTTGAAAGATCATCAATATAAAGTTAATGTTTGTTGCTACTTTTATACCGATTAAATTAATAATTGTAGTAATGGCAATAAATCCTATAATCCATACCCATGAAGGTACATCAGGGAACGAAGCATTTAAATAAACTCCACCAATTAACCAAATTACTGTTGGTAAGAATAAATAATCTAAAAGTACAGCCCATCCAACTAAAAATCCTAAACTAGAATTTACCGATTTCCTTGTATAGGTATAGGCTGATCCAGATGTTGGATAAGCCTGAACCATTTTACCGTAACTATATGCAGTAAATAGCATAGCAATAAGTGCAAACAAGTAAGAAGTGGGTACTACCCCATGAGTAACATCTGCTAAAACGCCATATGTTCCAAATACAATCATAGGTGTCATATACGCTAAACCAAATAAAACAACGTGGTACAAAGTCAATGTTCTTTTTAATTTCATACTATTTTCCATTCGAGGACCCCTTTTCAACAGTTAATGGATTATAAATTTCTGGCCTTAAGTTATTTATATAATTTAATCTGTTGTCCTTCTTTTTCGCCATATCGATTGCTACTGTCTTTATTTCTGCTTTATTACCCATTTTCATTAACGTTTTACCATGTAAATCTACTGCAATACTTTGTCCGAAGAATTCTATACCCTCCAGTGGTTCTGATTGATTACAGATCACAATAGGAATCTCATTTTCCATCGCTCTACTTTTTGTATAAACTTTCTGATATTCTTCGTATGGTGTCATATTTGCTAATGGAACGAGGATTAATTCTGCTCCTTTTCTTTTTAATGTTCTAGCCACTTCAGGAAACTCTAGATCAAAACAAATCATAACTCCGATTTTTCCAAGCTTCGTATCAAAAACTAAAATCTCACCCCCTTTTTGAAACACATTTATTTCTTGATCGAATTGATGTGTTTTTCGATAAACCCCAATGATATCTCCTTTGTCATCAATGAGGGCACAGGAGATATAAATTTCTCCTATTTCCTTTCTTTCAATAAATGAAAATGCTGAATGAATACTATTTTCCTTACAAATTTCTCGAAACTTAGTTATATTTGGTCCTTCTAACGTTTCTGCTAATTCATACGCAATTCCCGACGTTGTATATCCCGTCAAGGCTAATTCCGGAAATAGAACAAGGTCTGAATTTTGTCTTTTTGCCTCTTGTATTAATTTTTTCATTTCCTCCAGATTACTGAGTTTATCACCAATTTGTGGCGAAAATTGTGCGATTGTTATATTAAGCAATGTTATTCCTCCTAACTTGTTTTATATTATTGCAAAAATTGTGCCAAATGTTTGAATACTCATACATAAATGTTTTTTGTTGTGTTATCATAAAAAAATAATGAAAATAATCATCATTTCACAGTGATACTAAAAAGAAATATATGTCTATAGCAATTTGTTTTATTAAACAATGAATTTTTTCATCAAAAATGAAAATAATCATCATTTTTATTCAACAATGGAGGTGGTTAAGTGAATATCAAAGCAAATGTTACTAATAACCCATATGTTTTATTGCTTCTTAATAAGGATTTCCAGATACATAGTGTTTCAAGTTCATCAGAAATGATGAAGAAAAATATTTTTATAAAAGGACTACATGTCTTTGAAGAAGTTAATTGGCTATCTTATTTTAATGATACGCCAAATCGGATAGTCGAAAACCAAATTATATCTACAGTGGATGGAAGTCCCACATTCTATTTATTTAATGATATTGAAAAACCAGTGGATGAAATCTGTTACTTTATCTATTTGTTAGACTTGTCCGGGATAAATCCACTAAATTCCTCCATAACAAGGGAGAATACAATAGAGAATAGCGATTATATGCTGATATCTGAACCTATGCAAAGAATTAATAAAATTATTAATACAATCTCTAATGTCGATTCGACAGTCCTTCTCTTAGGTGAATCTGGCGTAGGAAAAAGTGCCTTTGCTAATCTTATTCATCAAACAAGCAATCGGCTGCATAATCCCTTTATTTCAATAAATTGCGGATCACTTCCAGAAAACTTGATTGAGACTGAGTTATTTGGCTATGAAAGTGGAACATTTACAGGTGGGAATAAGGGGGGAAAGATAGGATTATTTGAGGCAGCCGACAAGGGGACTATTTTTTTAGATGAAATTACTGAACTGCCTTTAAATCTTCAATCAAAGTTGCTAAGTGTTCTTCAGGAAGGTACAGTTCGTAGGATAGGTAGCACAAAATCAAAAAAAGTAAATGTTAGGATTATCGCAGCAACGAATAACGATATAAAGGAGTTAGTAAGCAATAAATTATTCAGAGAGGATTTATACTACCGATTAAATGTTATTCCTTTAACTATTCCACCGTTACGGGAGAGAAAAGAGGATATTCCAAATCTTATTGATCATTTCTTAACTAAATTCACTGAAAAGTATGGGTTAAAAAAAAGATTATCCAATCAAGTAAGACACGAATTATTAGAATATAATTGGCCAGGGAATATTCGTGAATTAGAAAATATGATTGAAAGAATTGTAGTAACTAACACAGATAACGAAATTAATAGTATTGATTCACCTGGAAACCAAAATCCCGGGAATTATTTTAAGTCGATTGATATTATGCCGTTAAAAGAGGCGAAAAAGCAACTTGAAAAGGTGCTTATTCTAAAAGCTGTTCATTTATATGGCAATACTTATAAAGCTGCTGAGGTTTTGGAAGTGGATCAATCAACCATTTCAAAGAAGATGAATTTATATAAAAAGGGGTAAATACAGAAATGAAGTTAACTATTGCTTTAGCGCAATTGCGCAGCATTATATACGATAAAGAAAACAACCTGCAACGAATTCTAGAGTCCATGTCAATTGCAAAAAAGAAGAATGCACAATATATTTTATTTCCAGAGTTATTCCTGACGGGGTTTTATATAGGAGATCAAATCAAACAAATGGCCGAATCTGTAGATGGGAAGATTATTAGAACGATAAGAAAGCATGCAAGCAATCTAAATATAGGTGTTATCCTGGGATTTCCAGAAAGGGATGGGGATCATATTTATAATTCCGCAATATTTATAGATAAAGATGGGGAAGTCTTATGTGTATATAGAAAAATACACTTATTTGATCATGAAAAAAATTATTTTAGTCCTGGCGAGGAAGTTCCAGTTGTTCATTTATCAGAAGCGAAGGTGGGTATCACAATTACTTATGATATGGAGTTTCCTGAAATCCCTCGTATATTAGCAGTCAAAGGTGCCCAAGTAATTTTTGTGTTATGTTCTAACATGATACCTTATCAGCAATACCAAGATATATTTTTAAGAGCACGAGCTTTAGAAAATCATGTGTTTATTGCCGCAGCAAATAGAGTTGGTCTTGAAAATGATTATGTTTATTTTGGTGAAAGTAAATTAATAAATCCTATTGGGGAGGCTCTTTGTCAGGCATTTAATAATGAGGAGATTATCGCCACAACCATTGATACATCAGAAATAAATAAAGCAAAGGGAGTATTAAATTATATAACTAATCGCAGGTCTATGATTTATAAAAAGGAAGGGTTAACTTAAGAATTATGGTTAATCCTTTAGCTGTCAGACTCTCTTCATAACGGAAATATTGTACGTTAAGGTTGGAACCTTTGATATAAAGGGATGTTCCATTAACGAACGTTTTGGGATTTCACCCATTTAGTGCTTAATCTCATTTAATGGAACATCAATATCACCCTGTTATTTTTTTTAAATCCATTCATCAGGGCTTCAAATTCAATAGTTACATGATGTGTAGCGCCATATCTGCTAAATGCACTGGATATCTTAATAGTAGGAATATTAATCTTTTCGCGACCAAAATATTAACATAGATTCAGCAAGGAGAAAATTTGCTTAACCATATACTAATGAAAAACACAGTACAATCGATTCACTGCTTCCGCTATTTGCTCTTCCTGGATATTTGCAAAACCGACAACTAGATCAATTCTGTTCTCATCCTTAATTTCATCATTTAACATAAACCTTCTCATAGAATAGATTTCAAGCTGGACCTGTTTTGCCTTTCCCTCGATCTCTTCATAACTTTTATTTGTCTTAAAATGCGTAAGAAAGTGAAGCCCTGCTGGGATATCTTCTATTAGGATGCTTTCTTGAAAACGTTGCTGAAGTTGTTTGATTAAAGTTTTTCTTTTCATTTCGTAATGATGATTCATTCTTTTAATATGCCGTGCATATTCTCCGCTATCAATAAAATAATGCAAGGTAAATAGATTAAGCGAATTACTAGATTGCATTAAATCAGCATGATGCTTGCAATACTCTCTTAAAAGCACAGGTGGTAAAACCATATAACTGATGCGAATCCCAGGTAACATCGTTTTAGAAAATGTGCCAGTATATATAACACACTGGTTTCTATCTAAACTTTGTAAAGAAGGGATGCTATCTGTTTCATATTTAAATTCACTGTCATAATCATCTTCCACAATATACCTATCACTTGTTTCAGCTGCCCAATTTAACAATTCAATTCGTCTGGAAATTGGCATAATTTTCCCTGTTGGAAATTGATGAGATGGTGTAACAAATAAAAAGTCTCCTCTAGCCGATTCTATCTGTTGAATATCAATACCTTGGTCATCTAGTGGAATGGGATGTACATCAAATTCCATTTCCTTCAGTAATTGATAAATACGTGAGTATCCCGGGTTCTCTATTAACACTTTTGTATGCTTTTTTTGCATATTCATTAACTGGCGTATTAGTGGTTGAGTGCCCGCACCAATGACAATTTGCTCTGGTTCACAAACTACCCCTCTCGTTAATGCAATCATCCGACAAATTGTTTTTCGTACAATATAGGGACCTTGGGGATGGGGGATTTCTGAGAGTTCTCCTTTGTGATTATTTATCGCTTTATGTTGGCACTTCAACCATTCTTTAAAAGGAAATAAGGATATATCCGCGGTCATATGGGAAAGGGAGAGCCATCCATGTTTATCAACAATCTCCTCCCTTAAATCGGCCGGTAATTGTTTCCTTAACACATTCTCATTTTTAGAGTATTCCGTTATATTCTCCACATAATAACCACTTCTTTCAATCGTATAAATATACCCCTCAGCTAATAATTGCTCATAAGCATTGGAAACAGAATTCACGCTAACGTTTAATTGTTCTGCTAATTTACGCTTAGATAGCAGCTTTTGGTTAGATGGAATCTTTCCTTCTAATATAAATTTTTTTATTTCTTCATAAATCTGTTGATATAAATAGCCGGAGCTTTGACCTTTATTTAGCGTTAATAAAATCATCACTTTCTCCTTTCTGGTACCAGGTTTTTTGTTTTTTTGGTACTTTTCATTATATCAGTCAGTTGGCATAATTTTAATAACGATTAATAATTGAGGTGATCTTTAATGACAGTTTCATATGAATCAACAAAAGAGCTACAGGAAAAAAGGAAAAAATATGTACCAAAAGGTGTAAGTAACGGTAATTTAAACGTTGCTCACCATGCATCTGGAGCAACTATTACGGATATTGACCACAATGAATGGATTGATTTTGCCGGTGCGATTGGAACGCTAAATGTTGGACATAGTCATCCAAAAGTAACAAAAGCAGTAAAAGAACAAGCAGAAAAATTCTTGCATCCGGGTTTTAATGTAATGATGTACGAATCATATATTAATCTAGCAGAAAAGCTATGTGAAATTACACCGGGAGACTTTGATAAACAAGCTATTTTCTTTAACTCAGGTGCAGAAGCAGTTGAAAATGCGATAAAAATCGCCCGTCGATATACAGGAAGACAATCAGTTGTTTCATTTGTTCGCGGTTACCATGGAAGGACTAATTTAACAATGGGTATGACAAGTAAAGTAAAGCCCTATAAATTTGGATTTGGTCCATTTGCACCGGAAATCTATCAAGCACCTTTTCCTTATATGTACCACAGACCTGCAAGAATGACAGAAGAAGCATATACAGACCATATGATCGAAGAATTTAAAGATTTCTTTATTGCTACGGTAGCACCTGAAATGGTTGCCTGTGTAGTAATGGAGCCTGTACAAGGGGAAGGCGGATTTATTATTCCTCCAAAGAAATTTGTGCAAGCTGTCAGTGATTTCTGTAAAGAGCATGGAATTCTGTTTGTAGCAGATGAGATTCAAACAGGATTTGGGCGTACTGGAAAACTATTTGCCATCGAACATTTTGACGTTATTCCTGATTTAATGACTGTTTCCAAATCACTGGCTGCTGGGCTTCCATTAAGCGGTGTGGTAGGAAAAACAGAGATTTTAAATGTGGCGGATCCAGGGGAGCTAGGAGGCACCTATGCCGGTAATCCAGTTGCATGTGCTGCAGCATTAGCTGTAATAGATATTATGGAAGAGGAAGATCTATCCCGTAAGGCTGAAATCCTTGGGCAAAAAATGCAAGATAAACTGCAAGAACTATCTCAAAAACATGAATATCTAGGGGAAATTCGCCGCCTTGGTGCAATGGTTGCGGTGGAAATTGTTGAAAATCGAATAACGAAAAAGCCTAACAAAGCACAAACAACCCAAATTATTAAGTACGCTAATGAAAATGGATTATTACTACTTTCAGCTGGTATTAAAAGCAATGTTATTCGCTTTTTAGCACCATTAGTAATAACAGATGAGGAACTATCAAAAGGAATGTCCATTCTGGAAAAAGCTTTCGAACAATAAATGGTATATTCAATTTCTGACCAATCAAGCAGTTTTTATTATGGCTCGATTGGTTTTGAACTGTTCCATAATTGAAACAAACATACGGGATATGGGGTGTTATACATGACGGATTTGATCAAAGTAAAGAATCCTGCAACAGGTCAATTAATCCAAGAGGTAGAAGTAAATACAGAAGAAGAAATCAAACAAGCATTAAAAAACGGCCATGTAAGTTTTAAAAAATGGTCGAAGGTGAATGCCCATGAACGATCAAGTTATTTAAAAAAATGGTCTCAAAAAATACAAGACCATAAAGAGGAAATAGCAGAGATAATGACGCTAGAAAACGGTAAACCCCTTCATGAATCATTGGGTGAGGTGGACTATGCCACCAGTTATATTGATTGGTATGCGGAAGAGGCAAAACGAATATATGGCCGTACAATCCCGGCATCTACCGAATCGAAAAGAATCGTTGTAAGCAGGCAGCCGATTGGATTAGTTGCAGCTATAACTCCGTGGAACTTTCCGGCAGCGATGATGACCAGGAAAGCAGCACCTGCTTTGGCTGCCGGATGTACATTTATTGTAAAGCCTGCAGAAGAAACACCTTTGACTACCATGAAATTAATTGAACTTGCACATGAAGTAGGAATTCCGACTGATGTAATACAATATGTGAATGGCTCCGGAAAGGAAGTAGGAGAAGTATTTACAAGTAGTGAATACGTAAGAAAAATTACGTTTACAGGATCTACCCCTGTGGGGAAACTTTTAATCAAAAATAGTGCGGATACAGTTAAGCATGTCACGATGGAATTAGGCGGTCATGCTCCACTTATTGTGGCAGAAGATGCCAATCTTGATTTTGCCGTCCAACAAACAATTGCAACGAAGTTTCGAAATGCCGGACAAACCTGCGTATGCGCAAATCGAATTATCGTTCATGAGAGTATTGTAGAAGAATTTTCTCAAAAACTAACAGAAGAGGTTAGTAAACTGAAGGTCGGTAATGGATTAGAAAAAGAAACGAATATAGGCCCAATCATTAATGAAAAGGGTTATGACAAGATCGTCTCCCAGCTTAATGATGCAATGGAGCAAGGTGCGGAAGTTCTTATTGGGAACCAATTTAATGCGGATAAAGAGCAAGGTTATTTCTTTATCTATCCGACCGTATTAAAAAATGTACAACCGGAGATGAAAATAATGCAGGAAGAAACATTTGGTCCGGTTGCTCCGATTATTAGTTTTACTAGCTTAGAAGATGCTGTCAACCTTGCAAATAATACACCATATGGACTTGCAGCATATTTCTTTACGAACGATTACAAAACAGGAACGTACCTTCATGATCATTTGGATTTTGGTATTGTCGGATGGAACGATGGTGCTCCGTCCGGTGCCCATGTACCATTTGGAGGAATGAAAGAAAGCGGTCTTGGACGTGAAGGCGGATTGGAGGGTATCGAGCCCTATTTAGAAACAAAATATTTATCTATTGGTAATCTATAAGGGGATTTTACTCATAATTAAGACAAGTCGGTATAATTGGTATGATCAAAAGTAGTATTTTTCACCATTTTCATAAATAATTAGATTATAATGAATAGAAAAAATAAAGGGTGATAATATGGATTCTACAAACTTAAATGAAGATTTACCAGTTTTGGAAACGGAGCGGCTTTTGCTTCGGAAAGTAACAATAGACGATGTAGAGGATATTTTCGCTTATGGTTCAAAAGATGAGGTAACAAAATATGTAACATGGGATACGCATCGTACATTATCAGACTCCATGGAGTTTGTTCAGTTCATTCTAAATCAGTATGAAAACAACCCAAAAGTGGCTCCTTGGGGAATCGAATATAAAGAAAACGGAAAATTGATAGGAACCATCAATTATGTTGCATGGCAGCCAAAACATTATAGCGCAGAACTTGGATACGTAATTGCTCCTGATTATTGGGGGAAGGGGATTGGAACAGAGGCAGCCAAAAAAGTTATTGAATACGGATTTGAAAATATGGATTTAGTGCGGATTCAAGCAAGATGCTTATTAGAAAACATTGGCTCCAGCCGTGTAATGGAAAAAGCGGGAATGAGCTATGAAGGGATATCAAGAAAGGTTGCATTCATTAAAGGACAGCACATTGATTTAAAAGTGTATTCTATTTTGAAGGATGAGTTCTTAGCGTAGATAGATAAGAATTGAGGGGAAAATATGAAAAGGGTTATAACTATTTGTTTTACATTATTAGCCTTACTCGGCATTAATTATGGGGTAACTTATTTTACAAATACGAAGTTTATAGACTATTCATTTGCTGTGGGATTAGTCTTTAGTATTATCATTTGGTTCTTCACTTCGAAAGGCGGTGTAACCTCGCGTTTAACGGATGGAATCGTGCAAACGGAATCAACGAATTTTAAATTAAAATCAGATACCTATAAATTTGCGCCTAATACTGCTTTTTTTACATCACTTGCATATACCCTGTTGGCGATTATTTGTACCTTATATAATTATCGACAATATTTCTTTTAAAAAGGGAGCGATGAGTGATGCAAAGTCCCATTTTAAATCAAATCAACACGATCTTTGTACATGTTAGTGATTTGGGAAGATCCGTAGAATGGTATTCAAACTTACTTGGGCAAGAATATAATTTAGCAGAAATTTGTCCACCGGTGTATAACATAAAGATTAATCACCATACTGGTCTGACATTAGATGCAGGTCCGGCTGGAACAACAAAACAAATCAATCCTTCTGGGAAGCCACTATTTAATTTTCATACGAATGATATAGATGAGGCGTATGAGTATATTAAGCAGTTAGGATATACAATGGAATCGGATATTGTTCGATTTGAGGATTTTGCATTTTTTACTGTTAGTGATCCTGATAAAAATATCGTTATGATATGTACCGGTTGAATAATTGGTATTTCGAACTTAAAAGCCTGATTTCTTGATAAAGGAGAGATCAGGCTTTTTATAATAGCTTCTTTAAAACTAAATGCTGATATTTGCATAATAATGTAAGGTGTAATTTCCTAATCTTTATTAAATTAACGTCAAATCTTTTCGGTGATTAGCAAAAATAAAAAAAAAATCACCTCACTGCTATTTAGAAAATAGGAGTAAGGCGATTTAAATCAATTTTTAGTAATCAAAAATAAAAATCCCTAAAATGAAATAAAGCAATCTCGTATGGAGGTATACGTTAACGGGACGTTTTTGGTGGTTGGCACACATCACATTTACGTTGGTGATTATTTTTGAATTTCGTAAATGTTTTTTCAAAATTGCTACCACATGCACATTTAAATAGTAACTTTTGAGAAAAACCATGATATTCCGTCGTTAGCAACTTACTATCCGAATTTTTCTCAACAAATTCTTTTATTTTATCGATTGTCCATCGTTTATTCATTCTCTTACACCTCCATTTTATCGCTAGACGGAAGCTTTTTATGGCATCCGTTCCATTATGATCAAAAGTCTTCATTATCCAAAGTTTCTCATTATAACATGACCTGGCGCACCATTAAGCAGATTGTTATTTTGAAAATTTTACTATCCTTTTTAGTCCTGATCAAACCACAGTGGATCTTTGTCATCAACTTCACCATTATAATTGATTAGAATTTCATCCCCTGCTTTTATATCTGTGTAAGCATAGAAGTCAAATGTGTGATTATCAAAATTAATCTCATACCTTGCATTAGGTTCATAAGAATGATTAAACAACATTCCATAACCAAGAAGGATCGCAGTATGATTTATCCCATACTCAAAAGCGTAATCAGCGAGTAGAGTTTGCTCAATGTATTGATGCTGGTCGTTTGGATAAGCAATGACAGGAGCTTCATGTATAAGCGCTCCTTTTTTGATATCACATGTAGCAAATACCCCTCTATTGAATTCTCCATCACTAATTGGAGATGTTTTTACCTCAATCATGTTGTTCACCTACTCATTTTAAAAATTTTCTTCCTAACTGTAACATTAAATTGAACAATGAGCCATTTTTATTAAAAAATGAGGCTTAATCTTTATTATTCTAGGTTGAACCCAATTTAATTAGTTTTATTCATTTTACTCGGTAATTAACCAAGCTATTTCAATAAATAAACTAATACCAATCTCAATATAGAGTAAAAACAATACACTAATAACAAAAATATCCTTTTTCTGATGAAAAGGATAGATGCTTCAATCCGAAGCAGACCCCCATAAAAAAGGAACTTGAGTATTCCCGATTTACACGGACACAGGTTCCGCTATTCCCTTATAAAACTCTATTTTCATCTTATAATAGGACACACATTCCGTTACTAGATGAAAATCATTAATATATAGCTGTCATTTGCCATATTAACGGAACGTGTGTCCGACAAAGCTCCGGAATCACCACTTTTGTCACGGATAACGGAATCTCTGTCCGGAAAAACAAGGACTTATTAAAAGCTTGGAGAATAATAAAAAGTAAAATACTTGTATATAAGGAGATTATTAAAGTGAAAAAGCTATATTTTCGTACTACTTCAGGCCAGGAAGACGCATCATACATTCGGCAAAAATTAATAGAATATAATATGCAGTACCTTTCAGATAGCGAAAAGGCATTTAATAATGAGGATATTAGCATTACAGTAAACGATGAAGAAGGAAATATACTTGGAGGCATTACTGGAAGCACCAAGCTTCATTGCCTATTTATCCAATTCTTATGGGTGGATGATAGTCTCAGAGGTGAAGATATTGGGGCAAAACTATTAAACAGAGCAGAGGAACTAGCTATTGAAAAGGGTTGTAGGATGGTAAGGGTGGACACTTTTAGCTTCCAAGCACCTGAATTTTATAAAAAACAAGGCTATGAAGTATATGGTTTGGTGGAAGATTTTCCTGAGGGATGTACACATTATATGCTGTTAAAAAGAATTTAACGGGTGGATAATATACGACCGTAATAGTCCTAGGATTAAAAAAAAGCTGGCAGAACTTACTGCCAGCATTTAAAGAAAAAAGCTATGACTTTATGATTCTCGGAAACGTCAAATAAATAACCGTTCCTATTCCTTTAGTGCTGCTTACATTTATTCTTCCGCCCATTTCCTCCGTTACTTGTCTACATACCATTAAACCAAGTCCTGTTCCCTTTTCTTTTGTGGAATAAAAGGGGAGTCCGAAACGATCAATAGTTTCCTTGCTCATTCCTTCTCCGTTATCTGCGATAGAGATATGAACATGTTTTTGATTAGTTTCTACTTTTATCGTAATCATCCCGTTCCCGTTGGAGGCTTCTATCCCATTTTTAATAAGATTAATAAATAACTGCTGCACCCGGCTACTGTTTCCTTTGACATTAACAGGAAATTTATGCTGAAAATTAATTTTTACATTATTAAGTGTTGCAAAAGAGGAGAGAGACCGAATGGCATTTTTTAATTCAATCGTTATATCTAAAGAACTGTCTTTTTCAGAGGAATGGTCTTTCCCTAATGCAAGATAGTCAGCGATAATGGCATTTGCCCGGTCTACTTCCTCGATGCAGATTTTTATATATTCTTTTTCAGAAAGGGATATTCTACTGGAAGATTGCAATATTTGCATAAAACCACGAATACTTGTCATAGGATTGCGGATTTCATGAGCAACACTCGCCGCAAGCTGTCCTATAACATTAAATTTTTCTGCACGTTGAATTTCGCTAAATAAGTTTATTTTTTCAATATGTGACTCAATCAAATAAATAACGAGCCATACAACAATTACATTTTCAAGGACATATATTGAATAAATAATAAATTTGTTAAATGTCAAACTTTCATTCATGATGAAGGAGCCTAAAGTCGGTATGAGAGCCGAAACTAAGCCAATGAACAAAGAGGTAATTGATAACTTTTTCTTTAACGAAAAAGTAAAAAATTTATTTTTAAATGCAAACAAGGCAATGCTGGCGATAAATATAACAATATAAGACGGAAACACTCCGGATCCACCGAATAAAAAGCGAATTATTATGTAGAATAATGTGACTACTACTCCAGTAATATTTCCTCCATAAATAAATGCCAAATACCATGGAACAAGCCTCAAATCTAGTAATTTACCATTATTGATATGTATCGCGAATGAAAGTGATAACGTAATTGCAATACCACAAGTAACACCGAACATGACTTTGTTTTTTACATCGCTTATTTTCTCTTTAACTAGGACCAAATATATTACAAATGGAAAAAGTACTACAAGTAATTGGAGTAAAATGTTGTCATAGTGAAATTCCATGGATTCTCTCCTTAGTCGACAATAACAAACATAATTTTAATTTCTATACAAGTGATAAAAACTCCTTTTAAATTACTTCTAGTATTTTTAGATTATATTTAGAAAATGGGACTTTTATACTATTAAAGCAACATTTGTATTTTCTGTCAAAAAAATATATAATATGAACAATTCGAAATATTGTATTTTCATAACTGGATTAATACCAAGACAAACTAGATGAGAAGGTGATGAAATGACACAGTTGACGAAAGAAAGAAATTTGGAAAAAGGATTGAAGAACAGACATATTCAATTAATCGCAATTGGAGGGGCAATAGGAACAGGGTTGTTCCTTGGAGCAGGAAAATCAATACATCTTGCTGGACCTTCGATTATGCTTGTTTACTTAATAATCGGTGCTCTTTTATTTTTTGTTATGCGTGCTTTAGGGGAATTATTATTATATAAATCTACTACAGGATCTTTTACAGAATTTG
Organism: Heyndrickxia sp. FW510-T9; assembly: GCF_058781025.1. Taxonomy (NCBI): domain Bacteria; kingdom Bacillati; phylum Bacillota; class Bacilli; order Caryophanales; family Bacillaceae; genus Heyndrickxia; species Heyndrickxia sp. FW510-T9. Next base: position 38,119 of record NZ_JBYSWK010000036.1, read on the forward strand.
CGGAAACCTTTATAGGACCGTGGGCTGGCTTTATTACAGGCTGGACATATTGGTTCTGTTGGATTGTCACAGGAATCGCGGAGATAACGGCTGTCGGAATGTATGTGAAATTTTGGGTGCCAAGTATTCCGCAATGGATACCTGCGCTAATATGTGTTCTTGTCTTACTTCTTATTAATCTAGCAACAGTGAAGGCTTTTGGTGAAATTGAATTTTGGTTTGCTTTAATTAAAATTATTGCGATTGTAGCTCTAATTGTCATTGGTTTTGTCCTTGTATTTATGGGCTTTGAGAGTCACGAAACAAAAGCCTCTTTTGCGAATCTCTGGAATCATGGCGGATTTTTTCCGAATGGATCTTCTGGATTTCTACTAGCCTTTCAAATGGCTGTCTTTTCTTTTGTCGGTATCGAGCTTGTAGGGGTTACAGCAGGTGAAGCAGAGAATCCAGAGAAAACACTTCCGAAAGCGATAAATAGTATTCCGATTCGGATATTAATTTTTTATATCGGTGCCTTGTTTATGATTATGTCGATATATCCTTGGAATGGAGTAGACCCTTCCAGCAGTCCTTTTGTAAGGGTGTTCGCTTTAATTGGGATACCTGCTGCAGCGGGAATTATTAATTTTGTCGTGCTAACATCTGCGGCATCTTCTTGCAATAGCGGTATTTTTAGTACAAGCCGTATGTTATATACACTTGCTAATGATGGAAAAGCTCCAAAAATGCTAAAACATTTGAATGAGCGAAATGTGCCTGCACCGGCATTAATTGGATCGACGTTAGTGTTATTAGTTGGGGTATTACTTAATTATTTATTGCCGGATAAGGTCTTTACTTTAGTCACAAGTATTTCAACGATTTGCTTTATTTGGGTATGGGGAGTCATTCTCGTGTCCCATTTACGTTATCGTAAGTTAATGCCGGATAATGCAAAAGAAAATCCATTTAAAATGCCATTGGCACCATTTTCAAACTGGATTGTACTGGCATTCTTTGTTTTCGTTCTCGTTTTACTCGGCTTTGCTGCTGATACTAGAGTAGCGTTATTTGTCACACCGGTTTGGTTTATCCTGCTATTAATTAGTTACTATTTTATGAAATTATTAAAAAGGTAAAAAGTGTTATACGAAAACCGCCTGACAACTTAGGCGGTTTTTTGATTGACTTTGAATGCGAAATAGCATAACAATAAATGAAGAGGAAATTCGAAATTTGGAGATAATATTAATTATATCCTCATAATTAAGGGAGAACGATGATTGGTGAAACAGAAAAGAAACTCTAGATATTTAGCAACTCTTTTTCTAATTGTGATGGCTTTAGGCTTTTTTATTACGATACCATTTCAAGAATATATAATCGGTAGGCTTTTACAAGGCGCATTTGAAGCCGGTGTTGTTGGGGGATTGGCAGATTGGTTTGCGGTAACTGCATTATTTCGCCATCCATTAGGTATACCTATTCCACATACAGCAATATTGCCAAATAATCGAAAGCGCATGACGGAAGCTGCGACGAATTTGGTAGAGAACAATTGGCTTTCAAAGGAAAGTATTCAATCAAAGGTGGCCGGGGTTCGAATTTCAGATAAATTGCTTGAAGAGCTGGAAAAGAATATGGATTCCAAACTAGTGCGGAAAGGCATATCTAGTTTTGCAAAAAAATTAGTAGCTCAAATAGATGTGGAGAAACTAGCTGGAATTCTAGAAAAAGAAGTAAAGCTTAAGGCCCAGTCGCTTGATGTCAAAGCTCTTCTTGAACTAGTAATCGATAAAACGCTCGCAGGACAATATGATGAAAAGACATTTGATTATTTACTAGTAGAAGTGGAAAAATGGATTGCAAAGCAAAGCACCCGTGAGCAGTTAGGAAGCTTAGCTATACAATTAATCGACAATGCGGATGTAGATGGTTTTGTTAAATTTGCAATCAAGTCATTTCGTAATCTTATCAATGAAGAAACGCTTGGGAACATCATTTATAAACTTGTTACAAAAGGTATTGAAGATCTTCGCAACAGTGATAGTAAAAATAGAGATGTCTTGCTTGGGAAGGCACGCACATTTTTGGAGAACCTAAAAGTAAACGAACAGGTTATTTCAGAATTAAATCATTGGAAAACCAGCTTTCTAGAAAAATGGGATGCCAAAAAGCAAATCACGGGAATTTTAAAGGAAATACAAGAAAAGCTCCTAACATTTATTGAAGATGATAATTTAGATCCGTATATTTCTCCGCTTTTAACAAAACTATTAGAGGATTTAAAGGTAGATCAAAAGAAAATGGATCAAATCGAGCAATGGATTCACAAACAAGTGATGGATCTTGTTGAAAAAAATCATTCTAAGATCGGCGGCCTGGTAAGAGAAAACTTGGATAAGCTTGATAATGATAAATTAGTGGAACTGGTTGAAACCAATGTCGGCAAGGATCTTCAGTGGATTCGGGTAAACGGTGCGGTATGCGGATTTATTATTGGATTGGTTCTTACTACATTTAAAATATTGCTTTAAAGAAACACCTTGTAAAAGGAAGTATAACTTTCTTTTATAAGGTGTTTTGATACTGTTTCAAAAAACTGCTCCTGCGTTTGCTAGCCTCGATTTGTAGCCATTTTTGTATATATTAATGGTAGCTGCATAGGTCCTTGGTTTCCGTTATCTCAATTAACAAGAGAATGAACTATGTGAGTATACCGATAGTTATTAAACATCTGATGTTATCTATCTACCTAATTCCTTTTTAATTAAATTTATATTCGCTTCATGAAAGGCTTTCATCCCTCTTTTATATGAATACTTTTCAATTAATTGTAAACTATCATTTTCATTAACAATGGCATTTCTTAATTTCTGTATATAGCTTAAGGATTCTTTTTTACGTTTCTGAATCTCTTCTTTACATTCTGTTACATGACCATGACCGGGAACAAGCAGTCTTACATCATGATTTTTTAAAATACATTCTGTTTTGGCTAATGTTTCTTCGTATTGTTCACTACTAAAATAAATATATGGAAATTCAATATCTGACAAGTAATCTCCTGCAATCCATATACCATATGGTTCAACTATTGTAAATAAACCATCATCAGTATGTCCATTCGCAATATAAAATTTTAGAGAGGTATTGCCAATATTGATAACTTGTCCATCTTCACGTATTACTAGGTCAATTTTAGGATAAACAATAGGGTAATCGCGATCTAAATAATATTTACTATCAAATAACTGTATTTGTTCGATAATTTGTTCTTTATCATTCCGTTCACTTAATTTCTCACTTCCAATTACAATTGCATCAGGAAATGCCCCATAGCCTAGAATATGATCCCAATCTGAATGCGTTAACAAAAGATATACTGGTCTTTTATTTTTAACTTTATTAACGTATTGTCTAATTTTCTCCACTTCATCGGGTAGCCAAGTTGGATCAACTACTATTACACAATCATCGGTTTGGATAACGGTAGATGTAGTTTTAAATAACTGACTTTCAAAAATGGTAATATTATTATTTTTAAATTGTATCAAATTGGTTACTCTCCTTATGTAAGTTACCTTTATTTAACTTGTATGCTTATCGTAAATTATGTTCATGGTTGTTACTATACATTTGATAATATTCTCCTTCTTTTTCATCTCTCAGATTCTTTATATTCTATTTAATCTGCAATGTTTCCTTCCTAATACGAGGTTCATTATCGATATATACTACCCTTTTTGGACATTAACAAGGAAAGATGCGATTCACTTACCTTTCACGCTAGATGAATAAGAAAGTTCAACCTTATTTTCTTTCATTCTTATTAAATGTAACTATCAAAAAGATCATAGTAGACCAATTGTGAAAAGTAATCTTTTCTTAACGAGGAGATTTATGAAAAAATAATTTAATCAAACGTTTGATTAGTTGGATAATCGCTTGGTAGGAAAGGCTTTGTACGATTTAATCAAACGTTTGATTTAAAAAAAGGTGGGAGGAAAATCAGTGGATAAATGAGAATATAAACATGAAACACAAAAAATTGAGTATGGGTAAGGGGTTACTAAAAAAGGAGATAATAGTAATGTCCAAATCAGATAATATGCTATCAATCCTATGGTTATTAAAATCAAGAAAGCAAATGACGGCGAAGCAGATTGCAGAGGAATTAGAAATTAGCATTCGGACAGTGTACCGCTATATCGATTCATTGTGTGCGAGCGGGGTGCCTATTGTTGCTGATTCTGGTCATAACGGCGGGTATAGCTTATTGGAACATTTTAATGATGCCCCTTTATTTTTTGAATTACTGGAACAAAAAGCACTAATTCATGCGGCAAAGTATGCGCAAGAAGCAGGATACCCTTATGGTGATGCACTAGAATCTGCTATATCAAAATTAAAGTTTTATACAAATGAAGAGCAACTAGAGAAAATAAATCGTCATTCCATCGGATTTGATGTAATCCATTCACCGATTCATTCACCTAGAACGAAAACTCTCCAACAGTTAGAAGAAGCAGTAGCAAATGAAACAACGCTTTCCATAGAGTATATAAAAGGGAATGGGAAGGAACATTCTTGCAGACAACTCGATCCATATGGGCTATTGTTCTGGAAAAATAGATGGTATGTCGTAGGATTTTGCCATCTTCGCAACGAGGTTAGGAGTTTTCGGGTTGATAGGATCATTACTATTGCCACGACAGATCAAACGTTTGAGCGACCATTAGAATTCTCAGCACGGAAATTTTTTATGAATAGTATTCTACCTGGCATACAGGACCCTACAGAATTAATCTCTGTTCGAATAAAAGGACACGTATCAGCTATTGATAACCTTTGTGAGCACTGGTTATTAGGACATGTTTTAATAGAAAGATCTGTTCATGATGTACATTTTAAGCTGGATAGAAATTTGATTACCTTTTATTTACCGCATCTAATTTTGTCCTATGGAAAGTCCATTCAAGTGCAAGAACCTAGTTTTTTGAAAGAGAAGTTAGTTAGTATCACCACGGAACTAAATAATTTTTATCAAACATAATTTTCACTGACCAGATCTGACAGTGAAAGTGGGCTATGCTGACCATAGAATGATTTTATTAGGAGGTAAAATATTTTGAAATTCTATGGTTTTAGGCTTTTGGTAAATGATTTTAAAAAAAGTGTAGAGTTTTACAGGGATTTATTACAATTACCGGTTGAATGGAATCTGGACGATGTGGGATATGCGAATTTTAATTTAGGAAGTACGAACTTAGAGATTTTCTCTAAAAAAGTAATGGCAGAAGCTTTGAAAACGCTAGAGACCATGAGATCCACCATAAAGGTCAATTATTTACGTATGCAAGGATGATTGGTGTTGAAAAGTTGCCATTTTTTTAAAACAACCGGATAAAAGATGAGGAGGGTTATTATGGAACAAAAATTTACAAAGATTTATGATTATCATGTTTGGGCGAATCAAATGGTGTTTGCGAAACTGAAGGAAATACCTGAGGAAATTGTACAGGAGAAAATTCAAAGTGTATTTCCAACTATTTTAGATGCAGCCAAGCATATCTATACAGTTGATATGGTTTGGTTGAATGTTATGAAGGGGAAAAGCTTTGGTGAAATTGTGGCAATGATGAGTGGGGTATCAGAGGAAATAAGTTCAATAACTCTCTCAGATCTTGAAAATGCCTATCGAGATTTAACATTACAATATGAAGAGCTTTTTTCTAGCTTAGAATACAAAGATCAATCTATTGTGGCAGAGCATCCACACTTCGGAAAATTAGAATCTACTGTATCTGAGTTGGTGCAGCATGTATCAAACCATGGAACTTACCACAGAGGAAATATTACTGCGATGTCGAGACAACTAGGTTATCCCGGAGCATCCACAGATTACATATTTTATTTGTATGAGAAACAAAAAGAAGAAGCACGGTAATTTATGTAAGTAGTTCGGTTCAGAGGTAGAAAAATAAAAAGAACATGAGTTTTAGCAAGCAAATTAGCATATATATCCGCTTGCTTCTTTTTTTTATTATGACAAGGATTTTTAGGTTTAAATACTGAAAATAGCAACAGATTTAGCACAGATTTTAACAGGTGAGCAATAGCTATTGGTCACACTATAAAATATGTGTTAAGAGCATTGTCAAAAACGTTGTTAATTGTGTAATCAATTATTAGACTTATCTATGGAAATGAAGGTTTATGTTGGGGGACAGGTCCAGTAACCGATCTA
>NZ_JBYSWK010000037.1:0-16253 GCF_058781025.1 Heyndrickxia sp. FW510-T9
ATGTAATACAAATGAAAAAAATTAAACATTTCGTTTATTGGAATATTTAAAAAACTATTTGACTTATAACATGAATTTTCTTATTATTAAAAGTATTCGAAGTGAGAGATAGGATACAAACAAAGATATAAGGCCTCTTATTTTGAATAAAAACTGTTAACAGTTGACACTTATAATATTGCAATTATTACAAAATGCTAAGGGAAGGGGCGAATATAGTGAAACCATTATTAGAGATTTCTAATCTCAAGGTATCCTTTCAATCAGATGGTACATATTTAAATGCTTTATCAGGTGTTAATCTTTCCGTTTATCCAGGGCAGTCAGTTGCACTTGTTGGAGAATCAGGCTGTGGAAAAAGTGTTACATCCCTTTCAATCATGCGCTTGTTAAAAGCTAATGCAAAGACTGTAGGACAAATTACCTTTGATGGAAAAAATTTATTAAACCTATCTGTTAAGGAAATGCGAAAAATACGTGGACATGATATTTCGATGATATTTCAAGAACCGATGACTGCTCTAAATCCAGTTATTCGAATTGGTGACCAAATAGGTGAACCACTCTTTCTTCATGAAAAATTAACAAAGAGACAAATCAAAACAAGAGTATTAGAACTTCTGAGATTAGTAGGCATCCCAAGACCTGAAGAGATTTATAAGGAATACATACACCAATTATCCGGAGGTATGAGGCAAAGGGTTATGATTGCCATGGCGATGGCCTGTAAGCCGAAGCTAATTATTGCAGACGAACCTACTACGGCATTAGACGTGACAGTACAAGCACAAATTTTGGACCTGCTTAGAAAACTTCAAAAAGAAAATAATATGGCTTTGCTTTTGATAACACATGATTTAGGTGTTGTCTCCGAGATGTGCGAAAAGGCTGCCGTCATGTATGCTGGAAAAATCGTAGAACAAGCAGACGTTAACACTTTATTTGAAAATCCACAGCATCCTTATACGAAAGGACTCATCGCATCCATTCCTAAATTGGAAGGCGAAAGAGAAAGATTAAAGACCATTCCTGGAAATGTACCATCCTTAGCTAATATGCCAAAAGGGTGCAGATTTGCTCCAAGATGCGAGTTTGCGATGGATAAATGCTATCAACAAGAACCCCACCACGAAGTAATTAGCCATACCCAAAGTGTCAGTTGCTGGTTAGGAAGGGGGAATAAGGATGACAGAAGCCTTATTACAAGTTAAAAATTTAAAAAAATACTTCCCAATTAAAAAAGGGATTTTTCAGCACACGGTCGGTCATGTAAAGGCAGTAGACGATATAAGCTTTACTGTTAATGCCGGTGAAACGATAGGGATTGTTGGTGAATCTGGGTGTGGTAAATCGACAACTGGAAAAACAATTCTCAGGCTCCTAGAACCGACAGATGGTGAAATTATTTATAAACAGGAAAATATAGCTAACCTCTCAGAATCCAAACTTAAAGAATATCGCAAAGAAATGCAAATTGTCTTCCAAGATCCTTTCTCATCATTGAATCCACGATACCGTATTGGGACAATTCTAGAACGTCCAATGGAAATTCATAAATTATATTCCAAAAAAGAACGAAAACAGAAGGTTATAGAACTTCTACAGAAATGTGGAATTGATCCAAGTGCAGTTAATAAGTTTCCTCATGAATTTTCAGGGGGACAAAGACAGAGAATTGGAATAGCTCGTGCATTAACATTAAATCCAAGTCTATTAATTTTGGATGAACCGGTTTCTGCATTAGATGTTTCTATACAATCCCAAATCATAAATTTATTGGAAGATTTACAAAAAGAGTTGAGCTTAACTTACTTATTTATCTCACATGATTTAAGTGTTGTCCGGCATATTAGCGACCGTGTTCTAGTTATGTATTTAGGGCAAATGTTTGAAATGGCGGAAACGTTATCAATGTTTAAGGATCCGTTACACCCTTACACAAAGGCGCTGTTGTCCGCAATCCCAGTACATAATTCTGCAGAAAAAAGAGAGAGAATTGTACTAGCTGGTGACCTCCCTAGTCCTGCAAATCCACCAACGGGATGCGTATTTCACACGAGGTGCCCATCTGCATCTGAAATTTGTAAGCAAAAGAAACCGGATTGGAAGGAAGTGAAGGACGGGCATTATGTAGCATGCCACCTTTACTAAAGGCTCTTTTCTTAATCTTTGTTGTTTTTGTAATAGAAAAACTCATGGGTTTTTCCTGGAACTTTAGAATAGGTAATCCATATAAGAAAAGATGCCCCGAAACTAAACCTTGATAGGAATCTAAACATAGAACGAAAAGACAAGACAATTTATACGAAAACAGCTGTACTAAATTTTTACTAAGAAAGGAGATGTGCAGTTTGAGTGAAAGCCAGATTCAAAATATTAAAGTGTCAACAGTTAACATGGCGATAGAACCGAAAAAGAAAAATAAGGTAATGAAAGTTTTGCGTGCATACCCAATGATTTTGGTTGGTGGTTTGATGGTGCTTTCCCTAATATTGATTGCGATTTTCGCACCATTAATCGCCCCGCATAATCCAAACACACAATATTCATCTGGATTATCGGATATAGGAGCACCTGTTGGCCCAAGCACGAAATTTATTTTTGGTGCTGATTCGGTAGGTAGGGATGTATTATCAAGAGTCATATTTGGGACTAGGGTTTCACTGGAAGTGGGTGTTTTTGCTAGTTTAATCAGCCTTTTTATAGGAGTAACCTTAGGGGTTATTTCAGGTTACTTCGGAAAATGGGTGGATATGTTAATCATGAGGATTACAGATACTATGCTAGCATTTCCTTTTCTACTATTTGTTATTGCGCTAGTTGCTGTTCTAAAGCCAAGTATTTCAAATGTTTTTATTGCAATCGGTGTTCTTGGATGGGCAATGATGACCCGTATTGTCCGAGGTGAAGTACTAAAAGTAAAAGAGCTAGAATATGTCCAGTCAGCTAAGGCGCTAGGGGCTTCAAAATTTGTCATCATCTTCAAAGAGGTTCTACCGAATGTTATTGCTCCTGTGATTGTAATGGGAACATTACTAGTCGGACAAAACATTATGTTGGAAGCGGCTTTAAGCTTTTTAGGAATTGGAATTCAGCCACCAACTGCAAGCTGGGGGAATATGCTCCAAGATGGATTGAATACTTATCAAATTGCGCCATGGCTTATCTATTCTCCGGGGATTGCCTTAATTTGGGCAACACTAGGATTCAACTTGCTTGGAGATGGATTAAGAGATTGGTTAGATCCAACCATTGGACGCTAATGATAGAGAGGAGGACAAGCAATGGCAGCATATCTCGTTCGTCGTGTATTAGGAGCTATTACGGTCTTAATAGGCATTTCCATTATTACTTTTGTCATCGCTTATGCAGTACCAGGTGATCCAGTTCGCACCATAGTCGGCGAAAAAGCGGCACCTGAGGTGGTCGAACAAGTCAGGCATACAATGGGGCTAGACCGACCAGTGTATGTTCAATACTTTACTTATTTAAATCGTTTATTTCATGGTGATTTAGGATTCTCTTATTATAACAATCAACCAGTTACTACTTTAATTTCCGATAGATTTGGTGCGACAGCAATATTGGCACTATCGGGTTGGGCTGTTGAGATTATTATAGGCATTCCATTAGGATTATTAACCGCCATCAAGAATCGAAAATTGACCGATTTCATTTTGTCCATTCTAGCTATCATTGGTATTTCGCTCCCAACTTTTTGGCTCGGAATGTGGTTCATTTATAACATTTCCTACAAATTAGGGATATTGCCAATTGGAGGTTCAGGGGGATTTGCAAATTTAATTTTGCCATCCCTTACATTAGGAATTGCTGGAGCTGCCTACTACCAGCGGCTAGTAAAGTCATCCATGCTAGATGTTTTGTCACAAGATTATATAAGAACAGCGCATGCAAACGGTGCCTCTTCCTTAAGGGTAACTTTCCGACATGGGCTTCGTAATGGAATCATTCCTGCTGTAACGTATGCGGGGATGGACATAGCTTTCTTAATGGGTGGAGTCGTAATAACGGAATCGGTATTTAATTACCCTGGAATTGGCCAATTAGCTATGCAATCCATTCAACACTTAGATGTACCTGTCATAATGGCAACCGTACTCTTAGCTGCAGTATGTGTAGTGGTTATGAATTTTATCGTAGACATCCTGTATTTTCTTATTGATCCAAGAATTAGTATTAATTAAGACTCTTTTCTTAAACTATGTTGTTTTTGTAATCTAAATCTCATAACTTTTTTATTCAGCTTTAGAATGGGTAATCCAATTAAGAAAAGATGCTCCGAAATTACAGCCTATTAGAAAATTAAACAAGGTACAAAAAAAACAATTAGTACAAAAACAGCCTTAATTATACTAACGGATCTGCTGAAAGGTGGTGAGATTTACACCATTCAAATTGCAAGAACACAATGAAAGAGGTTAAAAAGGAGGAAATAGAAATGTTAATGAAAAAATCATCATTGATAGGGAGTTTTGTCCTGATCTTCATGTTACTACTTTCTGCCTGTTCATCTAATACAGGTGGTAATGGAAATAATGCGTCAGGAAATGGCGAACCAGTAAAAGGTGGAAGTATCAATATTGATATGAGCGCAGATTTTTCTCATTTGGACCCTGCTATGTGTTATGATTTCGGATGCTATGAAGTAGTTACGCAGTTTTATAATATGCTAGTGACTTATGCACCTGATTCAACAAAATTAGTTGGTAGTGCTGCAAGTGATTATAACATTTCAGATGATGGATTAACCTATACTTTTAAACTTAATAAAGGCATTAAATTCACTAACGGGAAAGAATTAACAGCACAAAGCTTTATTGATCAATTTAAACGTATTCTAGATCCAAAGGTTGGTTCACCAGGGAAAGGTTTCCTTGACCCATTAGTCGTTGGTTCAACGGATTTTTCAGAAGGTAAATCAAAGGATATTTCTGGTATAACTGCTCCAGACCCTTATACATTAGTAATCAAGCTAACTCGCCCTGAAGGGACATTCCTAAATGTTTTAGCAATGCCTTTCTTCCCGGCTATTGACAAAGAGTATGTAGATTCTATTGGTAATAAAGAATTCGATCATAAACCTATGGGAACAGGCCCATGGAAAATGAAATCCTACAATGTAGGAAAAGGGATGGTTTTAGAAAAGAATAAAGACTATTTTGTAAAAGGATTTCCAAAGCTTGATCAAATCAATATTACTTTTGAGAAGAATACACAGTCGTCTGCACTAAAATTCAAACAAGGCGATACAGCGTTCATTGGATGGAACCAAGCAATTGGATCAGCAGACTTTGTCCAATTTCAACAGGATCCAAAATATAAGAAATTATTACAAAGCCAAACGCTTGTTTCGACTTATTACTTAGCACTTAATAATAAAGTCAAACCTTTCGATAATAAGTTAGTTCGCCAAGCCGTTAATATGGCTATTGATAAGGAAAAATTAGTGAAACTGAACAATGGGCGTGCTGCTGTTGCCAATCAAATTTTGCCGCCTGACATGCCAGGTTATCAAAAAGATCTTCCATCAGATGTTGACTATAAGTTCAACAAAGAAAAAGCAAAAGAGCTTCTAAAGGAAGCGGGTTATGGCAATGGCTTTAAAACAGTTATGCTGACAACTAGTAGTGATCAAGCAACTAAGGAGGCAGAATCCATTCAATCTGATCTTAAGGATATAGGAATTGATTTAGAGATTCGTCCATTATCTGGTGCCTCTTATAGTGATGGTGCAAGATCATTAAAATATGGAATCGTAAGCACTGCTTGGTTCCAAGACTATCCAGATCCGTCTAACTTTTTAGATGTATTATTAAATGGAAATCAAGTTCCTGCCAATAACTGGGCTGCATATGACAATCCAAAGGCTAACGAAATGTTGAAGGATGCTGCGATTTTACCACCTGGCCAAGAACGTTGGGATGCTTATTCAAAAATTGAATTAGAGATTATGAAGGATGCTCCTTGGGTTCCTTTATATACCCCAGTTCGATATGCCATTGTTCAACCGTGGGTAAAAGGATTTTACCAACACCCTGTATGGATGGATCCACTTCAAAATATTTCGATTACAAAGCATTAATAGCTTAAGGGGAGAGGAGTTCTCTCCCTTTTATTTTCATAAGAAAGGTGGAGTTGGAAGATGAAAGATTTAAAGAATCTATTAACAGAACTTGATCAATTAATAGGGGTTTCTGGCGATGAAAAACTAGTATCGAATTATATGAAGGAGCAATTGAAGGGAAAGGTAGATGAACACTTTGAGGATGCTCTTGGCAATCAATTTTTTATAAAAAAAGGAAGCGATCCGAATTTAAAAGTAATGTTAGCAGCACATATGGATGAGATTGGATTTGTTGTTACCCACATCGACGACAAAGGGTTTGTCTATATTGGCCCAGTAGGTTTTCACGACAGTAGAATGGTGATTAGTCAAATACTAGAAATCCATACAGACAAAGGTGTTGTAAAAGGTATTACTGGCAGTAAGCCGGCCCATATTGTATCGTCTGAAGAAGAAAAAATGGCCATTCCATTTGAAAAAATGCATGTAGACGTTGGAACGTTAAATCGTGAGGAAACATTGAACTTAGGGGTGCAAGTAGGGGATTATGTAACGTTTGATCGTAAGGGTCAGTTTTTGAATGACGGTAAAGTTTTTACAGGAAAAGCCGTCGATGACCGTGCTGGTTGTGCGGTACTAATTGAGGTAATGAATAGATTAGCAGAAAGAAATATTTCACCGACTGTTTATGGAGTTGCAACAGTACAAGAAGAAGTTGGTATTCGTGGAGCTGGACCTGCGGGCTTTACTGTTCAGCCAGACGTTGCTATCTCTATTGATGTAACATTATCAGGTGGTACACCGGGAATGGAAGATAAGGATATCCCGGTAAAAATGGGGAAAGGCACTGCTATAACCTTTTATGACGGTGGACTAGCGGTTCCGAGAAAATTAGCAAAACATTTAGCGAGGATTGCTGATGACTATACTATCCCTTATCAGCGTGATGTTCTTCTTAAAGGTGCGACAGACGGAAAGGCGATCAGTTTAAGTGGACGGGGAGTTCTTACAGGAACGGTTTCTATTCCTTCTCGTTATATTCACTCAGGGGTTGGGTGTGTACATCTTGATGATGTTGAGAATAGTGTCAAATTAATTGTTGCATTTATCGAGAATTTGGTAAATCCTATTAATTAAGAGGTATATTTACATCATTTAACTTGTATATAAAGGTGGAGTATAAGAAAAATGTCAATTCCCTTAAATCATTTATCCTTGTCTGACAGTGTCGCTAAGGCGGTGAGGACAATGATTCTTAACGGCACACTTAAACCAGGGGAACGTATTAATCAAGTAAAATTAGCAGAACAAATGGAAATTTCGCGAGGCCCATTGAGAGAAGCATTACGTATGCTTCAGAATGAAGGATTGGTTAAACATGAAACAAATAAAGGAACATTCGTATCGACACTTTCAAAGGAAGATGCTTGGGAGATATATACATTAAGAGCACTGCTTGAAAGTGAAGCCGCTCAGCTTGCGGTAAAACATATTACAGAAAAAGAACTTAGTCAATTAGACGAGTTAATAAAGTCGTTTCAAAAAGCATGTGATGCAGTAGATATTGAAGCCATGGAAAAAATCGATAAAGAATTTCATCATATAATTGTAAGCGCTTCGAAACATAGACGATTACAACATATGCATCAGCAGCTTGATGTGCAGCTTGGGGCAATGTTTTTGACGGTAACAAGTAATACACCACATAGGGTAAATTATCTCGTTGGTAATCATCAATTGTTGGTGGATGTACTTCGTAGAAAAGATAAAGATGAAATTAAACGAGAATTCATGCATCATTACACACAAACTTTAAATGACCTTATACAAAGTGAACATATTAAAAAGAAAGAAACTGATTCTTAACTAATATTAGAAATATTCCTCAAAAGCACATATAGCATTATTCGATTAATAAACCTATGACTTTGCTGTTGAAATTTGATGCAGAAAGGACATTTCATTAAATCTTTTTCGTATATATAGGATAAGGTTTAAGGTTTGTTTATTAAAAAGGAAAAAAGGTGATTTCAGATGTATATGAGTGATCTTAGTATGACTACCTTCAAAAAAATGAGAGAAAGTATTAATACGGTTATTTTACCAATTGGAATGGTGGAAGCACACGGACCGCATTGTTCACTTGCAACAGATATATTAATACCTAGAGAATTTCTTAAAAGATTAGATCCGTTTATCGGTGAGAAGGTAATCATTGCACCAGAGATAGCTTACGGACATTCCTGGGAAAATTCATCTTTCCCTGGCACTATAAGTATTTCGAACGAGACGTTTTCTAATTACGTTTATGAAATTGCTAGAGGGTTTATAAAGCAAGGATTTAAAAACATAGTGTTATTTAATGGACATGGTGGGAATCAATCAGGTCTTAGAAATGTTTCAGAAAAGATAGCTGAACTAGATGGTGTGGTCCTAACGATTAATTGGTGGGTTGATTACCGTGATGAAATTAAAACCATTGTTGATAACCCTGGGCATGCTGGTGAAGATGAAACCTCATTGATGCTCGCAATTAATAAAAATTATGCTGATATAAGTTTAGTAGGTCACCACGAGGTAACTCTTCCACGCAATATCGTTTTTAAGGATTGGGGGAAATCTGCTTTTCCGGAAGCATATTTCGGAAACGCTGGAGCGGCAACAGCAGAAAAGGGAGAACAGATTTACGAGGCATTATTATCTATTATATTAAAAGAATTTGAGAATCTTTGGGAAGTAAACCGAAGTTAAGTGGATTTGATAACCATTTTGATAGATTATCATTATTGTTCGAAAGGTAGGAGGATAATGAAAGCTCAATCAAACATCGTACCAATTAGCGGTGGATTCCATGTTTGGACAAGAAAAGTTGGAGAAAGTCCCATCAAGATGTTGTTGCTTCACGGGGGGCCAGGAAGCACTCACGAATACTTAGAATGCTTTGAAACACAATTACCACCTGAGGGAATTGAAATTTATTTCTATGATCAACTAGGGTCGTATTACTCTGATCAGCCAAATGACAATAAACTGTGGGACGTAGATCGTTTTCGTGAAGAAGTGGAAGAAGTTCGAAAATACCTGGATCTGGATCAATTTTATTTATTTGGATCTTCATGGGGAGGATTTCTTGCAATTGAGTATGCTCTAAAATACCAGTCCGCTCTAAATGGCCTCATTATTTCCAATATGACTGCAAGTATAGACTCGTATGTAAAGAATATTAATAAGTTACGCGAAAAGCTGCCAAGTAATATTGTCGATAGAATGAAAAGCTTTGAAGCATCGGGAGAATTCGGAAATTCAGAATACGAAGCACTTATTCATGAATATTTAAATAAAAAACATATTTGCCGACTAGATCCTTGGCCAGATTCGGTTGTTAGAGGCTTTTCACATATAAATCCACATGTGTACAATACAATGCAAGGTCCCAATGAATTCCTAGTTACTGGTACATTTAAAGATTGGAATCGTTGGGATAATCTGCAAAATATAGAAGTTCCGACATTATTGTTAGGTGGCAAATACGACACCATGGCACCTGAAGATAAAATAGAGATGGGAAATCGAATCCCAAATTCACGTGTTGGGATTTGCGAAAATGGAAGTCATTTATCCATGTGGGACGATTCGGAGTCCTATTTCAATTTTATTAAAGAATTTGTAAAAGATGTAGAATCAGGTGTTAACTTAAATCGTATTTAAAAAATATTAGAAAAATAATTCTTTGAATCATTCTAAATGGCTTTCTATAAAAAATGTAGAAAGCTTTTTTTGTCATGGACATAGGGACGGGGGTGGTTCTGGGCATAAGAACTTCGAAGTTTTGCTCATAAGCGCTTAATAAATCATTTTTTATTTTTATTCAGGCATTTTTCAGAGAGCGATAGGCACACACTTTCTTTGAAACACAAGAACCGTCCCTTTGTTTCCAAAATAAAAAGATTATTGTATTTGTTTTTGAGAATTGTTATAGTGATTGTATAACAACGTTAGAGGGGGAAGAAAAATGGAAAACATCAACTGGGGGCTAATTGCACCAATCATTGTGATTGAATTTGTATTAATGGTAATTGCTGTTGTAGATATTATTCGGATCAATCGGACAAATGGACCTAAATGGCTATGGGCGCTTATTGTCATTTTTATTAGCATGTTAGGCCCAATCCTATATTTTGTTATCGGAAGGAAACAAAATAGATGAATGTTATAAATATCCAAAATCTCACAAAGGAATATACGGGGAAAATTGCGGTACATGATGTGAGCTTCTCCCTTGAAGATGGAAAATGTACGGCTTTGTTAGGCCCAAACGGTGCTGGGAAAACAACGACGATCCATATGATAGCTGGGTTAATTAAGCCGAGTAAAGGGACAATATCATCCCCATTGAAGAAATCCGGGAATGATTTTAGGGACTTAATTGGTTTTTTACCGCAATATCCTACCTTTTACGAATGGATGTCTGGGGAAGAATATTTAATATTTGTAGGAAAATTAGTAAATATAGAACCTACCATTTTGAAAGAAAGGGTAGAGAAATTAATAGAGCTTGTAGGGCTTCAAGATGGATACAAACGAAAGATAGGCGGTTATTCGGGTGGAATGAGACAAAGACTTGGTATCGCACAAGCTCTTATTCACCAGCCAAAGCTAGTGCTTTTGGATGAACCTGTTTCTGCATTAGATCCATTTGGAAGACGAGAAGTTTTAGAGCTTATGAAAAAATTAAAAAACGAAACGACTATTCTCTTTTCTACCCATATTCTTAATGATGCAGAAGAAGTGTGTGATTCCGTGCTTTTTATGAATGATGGCAGATTAATAGAGGGGGGAGGATTGGAAGAGGTTAAGGAGCGCTATACCGATAATGTGATTAGGTTAGCATTTTCGAAAATCCCTGAAGATTTTTTACCTCAATTAGAAGGGTTGAAATGGGTGAAATCCATTGAAGCCAATGATAATAATGCTTTCATTTCCGTTTCTGAAATGGAGATAGCAAGGGAGCAAATATTTCAGCTAGCCGCTAATGATCGTTGGCCTTTAGAAAAATTTGAAGTCAACCAATTGACATTAGAAGAAGTATTTACAAAGGTGGTGAAGGGATGAAGCAGTTTTTTATTTTTTTGAAAAAAGAATGCTTAGAGTCATGGAGGAATTATAAATGGATTTGGGTGCCATTAGTTTTCCTTCTTCTTGGATTAACTCAGCCAATCACCACTTATTATTTACCGCAAATCATTGAGTCAGGTGGAAATCTTCCAGATGGAGCGGTTATTAAACTACCGACACCATCCGCTTCCGAGGTTTTATTCGGAACAATTGATTCGCAGTTTAATATGATTGGAATTTTGGTTATTGTATTAGCTTTTATGGCTTCTATTCCGGGAGAAAAGAAAAATGGAAGTGCTTCTCTTATTCTCGTTAAGCCTGTATCGTTTATAGCTTATATCTTAGCAAAATGGACATCGGCGATACTGGTAGTTTGGGTATCTTATTTCCTTGGCATGCTGGCAACCTGGTATTATACGTATCAATTATTTGGCAAAGTTGATATAAGTTGGGTACTAAAAGGCTTTTTCATATATGGAATTTGGTTAACCTTTGTTGTTACTCTAGTCTTTTTCTTTGGCTGTTTTGTAAAATCATCTGGACTAAATGCATTTTTAACCTTAGCATCAACAATAATTCTTAGCACCTGTGCCTCCTTCTTGCAGGACAAACTTTTGTGGCTACCTTCCCATTTAACAAAGTATACTGGTGAAATGCTACAAACAAAAACTTGTCCGGAGGGATTGTACGCAGCATCTATAATAACGATTCTTTTAATTGCTCTATTATTAGCGACTGGTGTGACTATTTTTAAAAGAAAAGAATTGGTATAGAAAAGGAAGCTGGAGGAGGTAGCACAAAATGATGGAAGAAAAAATTATTATCGGTTCAGAAACAAAATACCCGCTTAACGGAATATTGACCATGTCTAATGAGCCGAATGGATTGTTGCCTGCAGTTGTTCTGGTTCATGGATCTGGTCCAAGTAACATGGATGAAAAAATCGGTAATAATACTCCGTTTAAAGATATTGCTGAAGGTTTGGCAGAACAAGGGATTGCAGTACTAAGATATGACAAGAGAACATTCGTATATGGGAAAGAAATGCGAAAAGATGCAGGATTAACGGTTAAAGAAGAAACAATTGAAGATGCCATCCTTGCAGCTAATTTCCTGCGAAAAGATTCACGTATAGATGCAAACAAGATTTTTATACTAGGTCATAGTATGGGTGGAATGCTAGCACCGCGGATTGACGCAGAAGGTGGGGATTTTGCTGGAATCATTATCTGCGCAGGTTCTCCTCGCAAATTAGAAGAAATAATGATGGATCAAAATGATGATGCTTTAAACTCCTTAAATAAATTATTGAAAATGATTGCGAAGAAACAAATAGCGAAATTATCAAGCAGGTTTGACAACATCTATCAACTAAGAGATGAAGAAGCAAAATCAACCAAGGTTATTGGAAAATACGTCAGCGCCTACTATTTCAAAGAAATGGGTGAGCACAGAGCTATTGATTATCTGAAAGAAGTGGATAAACCAGTATTCATTTTGCACGGCGATAAAGATTTCCACGTATCTGTTGAAAAAGATTTCAATGAGTACAAAAATTTACTGGGCGAAAAGCCAAATGTTACATTCAACCTATATTCGAATTTGAATCATATGTTTATGCCCTCTGTTTATGGAAAGATACTAAAATTGAAAAAAGAGTATAAGGTTGCCCAACATGTAGATAGACAAGTTATCGATGACATTTCCGATTGGATTCTTTCTGTTTAGGAGAAAGTACAGGTAGAAGTTTTAATAGGCTCATTCATAGCGAGGCAAAATGCGGACTGCCTGTTACGGGAAATTGGGAGTGGCTGATCCCGTCATTAGCACCTGCAGCAACTCATATTTTTCATAAGCCATATAAAAATGAAATAAAAAGGTCAAATTATTTTTATCAGGCACCAGCTTATTGAATTTGAAAAAGCCAATGCATTCTGTTCTGTATGCATTGGCTTTTATACTGTTAGTCTTCTTTTGCTACGACAATCAATCTTTTGCTAGAATTCTCATCACATGTCATGAGAGTAAGAAATGGATCGGGTTTTTCTGATTGTGTTAAAGGAGATAGGTCATATTGGCTAACAATATGCTTATCTATAATTGAATAATTCTTTTTCACACCAGATATGTCCTCTAAAATGACCTTATCCGCAATTTTTACTCTTTTTAGTTTTCCAAAAAGACTCCCGTTATGCATATTGTGGCCTGCAAGGACAAGGTTTCCATTTTGGTTAATAGAAGGACCCGTCACTTTCGTTATCGATATTGCCATATTCTTATTCGTAGTTTTGTCGAGAATGACATATTTTAAATCAATGGCTGGAATCCTGATTCGACCAATCACATGCTTAGGTTTTGAGATTGACTGCTTCTTTGATATAACCGCCTCATAAAATTGCCGCTCCAAATTTTCTCGAGCCTTCTGGTGGGATTCTGCCTCATAGGCCCGATATAAACGGATGGATGCTAATACTATGAGTAGGGCGATTAAGATTATGCTTATGCTTTTTTTCATTGTTTAATCCTGGTGTGCTTTTTTCCGTTTCTGATATACCCACATCGTTACAAGAATGGCTAAGATCGTGACCATTCCAATGCTTAAATAAGTATCAATATATGAATCATCACCTGTTTGCGGAAGTTTATTGATCTGTGAATCGTTGTCAGCAGCAGGTCCTGATTGATTATCTTTATTCCCTTTGTCAGATGATGGATTCCCTTTATCTTCATCGGTAGGACTAGTAGGTGATCCGCCATTATCTCCATTAGAAGGATTAGATTGTGATCCGCCACTATCTCCATTAGAAGGATTAGAAGGTGAGCCCCCATTATCTCCATTAGAAGGACTGGAAGGTGAACCTCCATTATCTCCATTTGATGGGTCTGTGGTTGAACCTCCATCATCAGGGTCTTTATTTCCATTATTTTCAGTGACGGTTAATTCTCCCGGGGTTGCATGAACAGCGAGAGGATGATTGGTTGGATCTAAGAAACTAAATCCTTGTTTCTTATCAGTTTGAATCGTTAAACTACTTTCACCGATCTTCGCTGCATTTTGGATTTCAATCTGAATGGTAAATAAATCAATATCTTTATTTATTGGGCGATCTCCGGCAGAAGGATCTGCCCAAATTGCTCTAAGGAAGCCCTTGGAATTATCATAATGAACCATGAAACATCCATCTTTATCCTTTGAACACTTAGTGGATTCTATGCTTCCGTAGCTATCTTTCACACCAATGATTTTTAAAGCAGTATTGTCAAAATTGATTTCTAACCCATAGGCAGCAATTTCATTTTTCGAATTACTGAGGGCGACAGGAACTTCCACAATATCTCCAATTTGTCCTTTAACATTGCCAATCGTAACAGTTGTGTCTTCTTTGGGCGGTTCTACTTTTGCAAACGAATGATTGGGTACGCTTAATATAAATAAGCAGAAGGCAAGACAAATGAACCTAAATATTTTTAACTTTGTTCTCATCTAGTAATCTCCCTTATTCTATGAACTTAATAGTGGCCAAAATATTGATATGTTCCTTTTGGATAGAGAGTCCATTGATTTAAAACATAACGAGTTGAGCCATGAATGAGATTTGGCTTTCGAACCAGAGTTCCTCCAGAAGGTAAGAGTGGTTTAGATCCGTTCGTGGTTGGATCACCAACCGTATCGACTACCTGGCCATCCTTTTTCAGTACAAGACCGTTTATGATGGCACCACCAGCAATACCCGTTCCATATAAATCTAGATCGTCATTGTAGTACCATGTAGTTGTTAAATCGAAAAAATCATAAAATGTTCTGTCAATAATGTGATAAGTCATGTTTGGTGTGAGCGCGATCGAATAGATTGGCTCTGTCAAAATCCTCTTCTTCCCTGTACTCGGTATCCACTGATGAACTTCTAGTGAATAACCAGTAGCGTTACTATTTCCAGGTAAATAGATTTCTATAGCTTTATTAGATCCTCCTCCATCTAGATACTCCGAAATAAAAGCGGTTGAAGGCTCAATTTCAGCTGTAATCTTCATCGAATTAGACGTAACTGCTTTTCCTTTTTTGGTCGCAGATTCTTTAGCAGTGATGGAAAAATTATTATAATCTATATCGAAATCAGTACCATCAAAGTCAATTAACAACCAAACCGAGTCTCCGAAATTAGTAGCATTTAAAATGGACATTCCTTCAGGTGCATTATTGAGCGTAAAATCATTACCTGTAAGGTCATCCTTAAATGTATCTCCTGATAACGAAAGTGTAATGATTGTGCCGCCTTCACGATTAAGGTCCGATTCTGTTAATGGATTAAGAGGGATAGCAGTTAGAGTTGCTAATCCATCAGTTGTAAATGTCCAATCCGTTTTATTCGTGATTCCGCTGAAGTAATTTCCAGCCACATCTTTAAATGCAACATTGGCGATTTTGACATAGTAGCTGGTGTTACTATCAAATTTTGCATGCTTAATAGAGACAATGTTCCCATTTACAACAACATTAGAGGTGTCGTTTGCTTGAATGGAATTGACGAGAGAGTCATCAGCACTCTTATAAATTGAAATTGTCCCCGTTGATGCTACCACTGTTTCGCTGAAGGAGATGCTAAAATCATCTGTTTCAGAAACATTGGTTGCATTATTATTTGGAAGAATTGTATTAATTGTTGGCGGAATCTTGTCCGCTGGTTGAATCTTTTCGCTTGCACCACTTATGTAGGACTGATTTGATTGTCCTCCCGCAACCGCAACTGGTGTTACTTCAAAGAATAGGTAGTGATTTTCATCATCGTCCTGAAGCGTATAATTCTTTGAATTTGCTCCGGTAATTGCTTCTTTGTTCGAACCATCTTTCTGAGTGCTTCGGTACCATTGATAAATGGAAGCGCCCTCAGCATCATTTTCATCATCCGTATAGGCATAGTTGCCTGCGAGCGTTTTTCCTACAGTTGGATCCCCTGTAATTGCTACATTAGAAACGGTTGGAGCGTGATTTACTGCATTAATTGTAACGTCCACAGTTACTGTTTCAGATTCAAGCTGACCATCCGTAACTTTA